>MHXP01000171.1 GCA_001824485.1 Planctomycetes bacterium GWA2_39_15
CTTACAAACTGGAAAAGGGGAAGATTGTTTTAGAACCTATCGTAAGCGTTCCACGTTCTCAGGCATATTTCTGGACTCCTGAAGTCCAGGAGAAGGTCAAAAAAGCTGAGGAAAATTTCAAGTCAGGCAATTTTAAAACGCATGAGATCGACAAATTTATAAAGGAACTGAAAGATTGAGCAAATATCTTATTGCCATAGAGCCAGAATTTTTCCCACAGTATGACGAGCTACCAAAAGAGACAAAAAAGAAGTTTAAAAAACAGTTATCCTACCTGAAAGACAATCCCAAGCACAATTCATTACAAATTCACAAACTCGAAGGTACGGACTTCTGGGAGTTTTACGTTGATAAAGGCTACCGGTGTGTTTTCAAGATAGAGGGAAGCGTTTATAAATTGTATTTTGTTGGTACTCATAAACTGATTGATAGATTTTGAGGTTTTCACCATGAAATTAACATTGCTAATCTTATGCTCCCTGATAGCAGGCCAGGTTCTACAAGGTTCCGCAAGGGTATAGTGTGGTTTTACAAATGACCGGATTAGTAAAAAAATTTTCTTTGTTGGAACTGGACAAAATTTTTGAATCGAAACAACAAACCCATATTACAATAGAGCAACAAAAAGAATGTATGGACATTTTGGGTTCATCCAATAACCTTGGGAAAATAACAAAACAGGACAATGAAGATAGCGAGAAATATTTAAAGGATAGAATTAAAGAACTTGGTGATGAAATTGAAATTGCTAAAGACACTGGGAATAGTGGGAAAGAAGTTGAATTGCAGGCTGAACTTGATGGGATTGTAGAATATCTATCCAGCGGTCAGTATAAAGACAGAATTTCAAACCAAAAGGGTAAGAATGAGGAAAGTATATTAAAAGGGATTAACAGATGTATTGAAAGCATTAAAGACGCTTCAAATAAGGCAAATAAAGGAAAGTTAATTGCTGAACATATTGATAAGAATATAGAGCGCTCAAAATATCACATTGTTTACAGTCTAGAAGACTCACCAAACTGGAATTTGTAATCAACAGCTACAAACACAAAAATAAGTAGTAGGTTTCAAAAAGCCTGGTATGGATTTCCATATCAGGCTTATTTTTTTTAATAATTTTTCCAAAGACAAGGTTTGTCCGTAAAAGGACAGGATTTGTCTGCCTATACTTTATGATGTGATTAATTTCCTTTTCACTAAACGAGGGAGGGTATGCAAAAGATGCAAACACCACAACAAGCGAATCAAACCATTTCCGAACGTCTCTACACCGTCTCAGAAGTTTTGAGGCTTTTTAACATTTCGCGCCATAGGCTAGTCTACCTTTTTGATTGTCGAAAGTTAAAGAGAGAGGAATTCCCATTTTTACCGAACGGTCATATTTGTTTCAGAGAATCAGATATTGAGAAAACCAAAAAAGTATTATTTGAGGTGCAAGCAAAATGAATACACAAAGTAAGCAGGGAATTGAATATGACCTTATCGGTATTCCTTTAAGCGGGAGTGGCAACGGAACTCTTGAAAAAGTATTTTCATTGAATGCCGATAATTTCAGCAAAAAAGAATATCAAGAACTTTTTAAAGCCGAAAAGACTCTTTACCGGGAAAGTGAATCGCTAGACGTTTTTAAGGTGACATCTAAGCTGAAGGAGCAGTGTAAGCCGAAACTTCTGGACTCATGTTTGAATGTTTTAGCCAAAATACCGACACAGAGAGACCGTTTTGAGTTTCAAATGTCAAATATAGACAATCTCATAAATTCATTGAAAAATCATGATGCCTTAGACCGCAACATCATAATAGCGCACCCGGCGTATGAAGTTAATTGCAATTTCCTTAGTCTTGGATTTCGTGAGACCATTATTGAGGATGATAAGCCGAAAGACCGCAATTTCTATATTATTTCACATGATGAAAGGACTTTATGAAGAAATCAAACACGTTCACGCTATCCGATAGCAACATTTTTCAACACAAAGGCCGAAAAATAATCTTTGACGAGCGGGAGCGTCTTTTGGTGAGACACCAAGACCGTTGGCACAAAGATAAAATTCAAGCATTCCTTGATAATCCAACATCTCCAACGGGCATTTACGCTGAGATAAAACAGGTGTTGCATCAATATCTTGATCTTTCAAAAGAAGAGACATATGGACTTTTATCAGCGTGGATAATCGCTACTTACTTTTATCAAATTTTCTATTCATTCCTTTTTCTATTCATTTTTGGGAAAAAAGGTTGTGGCAAAAGCCGCTTATTAACAATACTTGAACGTCTTTGTTTCAATGCCATGAAGATTAAAGGCGTTTCTATTGCATCATTAGCTGATTCAATAGACGGCGTTCGGGGGACATTCCTTAACGATCAAGCTGAATCATTGAGCAATGATAGAAACATTGAAATTCTCGGATTGCTTACAGATAGCTACACACGGGGCGGCGGCACGAGACGCATTGTAAACATCTCAAATAAAAACGTAGCGTAGTGGACTTTGAGACTTACAGTCCAAAGGCGTTTGCAAGCATCAAAGAGATTGATTCAGACCTACGAGACCGTTGTGTAGAAATAACTATGCTGAGAGCAACGAAGGATTTCCCGGAACCAGAGGCATTCCTTCCGGTGTGGAGCGATATAAGAGACAAGCTTTACCGGCTTTTACTTACGAGGTGGAAGGATGCAAGAGAAATTTACCAGACTACAGGAGAGGGTGTGTCCCACAGAGTCCGTGAGTTATGGAGACCAATTGAGACCATTCTAAAATTAGAAAATGTCTCAGATGTTGAAATTCAGAATATCAAAGACGTTTTTTTGGAATCAATGCAAATAACACAAGCTGAGTTGTCCGACCATGAATATGAGTTATTTTCCGTATTGCTTGAAATGTTAGAGCAACAAGAAAACAAGAAAGGGGTTTTTACCGTTGGGGAAATTGCCGAAAAATTATCAAAAGAAGAGGGGGTGAAAGACAAGGCTATTCAAATATGGGTTGGACGCATGTTACGCCAATTTAGTCTTTTTGATTATCCGTGTGGCAGGAAAAGCGGGAATAAAAGGCAGTATTTTTTCAGCTACGACCACGTGAAAAATATCTTTGAAAGGTACAAAAGTTGTTAAATCAATGGCTTTAATGGCGTAATGGCGTTTTACCAATAAAATCAAAGGATTGCAAGACGCCATTTAAAAAAATGTCAATGGCGATGTATGGCGTGTATGTATTGAGACGCCATTGAACGCCATTAGAGTATAACGCCTATGGCATCTTGGAAAGCCTTATAAAATAAGGCGACACGCCATTACGCCATACACGCCATTGAAATAACAGTACAGAAAGTAGGCTTCGAGATGTTGATACCGTGTACTGTATGCGACAGAGGGAACGAGGACTCTCTTTGGAGGCTTCAGGAGGGTAGGGGGATGCCTATAAAAAAGTCTCTATTGTAATACCTGTGGGAAGCTGTTTTCAATTCAGGAGGGAAAAGTCTATTGCGTCCTTCAGGATCAAGTATCTATTTGTGTCAGGTGTTATAAAAAGTCATACAAAAACCGTGACGACATTTTGGTTATCTCAGATTAACTAAGGGGTTACTACGCTATAAAAACTTATGGATTGACACACAATAGAGAGCCACTGGAAGATGTATTAAACACCCTTTGGGATACCGTAAAATCCAGAGAAATGGAGTTGGCAAAGATTGGACGGAAAAAGTGTAAACCTATTCAATGCAGTGAACGACATAGCAGGCAGTTTCTTGAAACTCCACGAAAGGCTTTGAAACCACCTTTGAATATTCAGGGGAAATAAGAGGAAGTCTACAGAACACATGAACAAACGTTACGCAAACATTAAAGAGGTTTCTGAGTATACGTCCTTACCTGTTAAGACGCTTTACGAATGGGCGGGGACTGGACGTATTCCTTCCATCAAACTTGGGCGCCGTGTGTTATTTGACCTGAATGACATTGATTCCTTTATGTCTTCCCTGAAACGTGATACTGGATACTGTGAAAAAATTGTTAATAAGGTATTGGAAAATGTATGCTAGAGCATATATAATTCTTAACACAGTCATAAAAGCCACTTCCAGTCACGGGAAAGGAGGGGAGAATGTTTAAGCGTGACGGGTTATGGTGGGTATCTATTACCTTCAGGGGTAGAAGGATAAGGAGGAGTACGGAAACATCAAATATGGAACTTGCAAAAGCCATTGAGGGTAGGTTGAGAACACAGTTGATTACGGGGGAGTACTTTGACCGATGCGAAGGTGAGGGCAAGACGTTTAAAGACATGGCAGAAAAGTTTATGAAGGAACATGCCCCGAAGTTATCAATGAATATGCAAATAAGCTATAGAACATCTCTGGGTAACCTAATGCCTTACTTTAGTGATTTTAAAATTTCACAGATAACACCAAAGATGATTTCAAGTTACAAAGCTAAAAGGTATGGCGATGTGGCGAGACCCGCTACGATCAACAGGGAACTGTCTATGCTTTCAAAAGCCTTCAATTTGGCAAAGGAATGGGAATGGACAAGGGAGAATCCGGTCAGTAGGGTTTGCAAGGACAAGGAAAATAATGAGCGTGACCGTTGGTTGTCGGGGGATGAGGAAAAGAGATTGCTTGAAAATTCCCCTCAATGGTTAAAGGGTATAATCCTTTTTGCTTTGCATACAGGGTTAAGGCGAGATGAATTGCTCTTGCTTACATGGGACAGGGTTGACCTTTTTCGCAAAATAATAATTATTCAGGAGAGTAAGAACGGCAAACCCAGGACAATACCATTGACTCAAACGGCGCTGGATATTTTAACTGAAAGGTCAAAGGTAATAAACCTGAAAAGTGGTCTTGTGTTTCCTAACAGTAAGGGCGAAATGATTACTCGTAATGTTCTTGCTGTGGCTTTTGGTAAGGCGAAAGAAAAAACAGGTATTGAGGATTTTCGCTTTCACGACTTGAGGCATTGCTTTGGGAGTAGGTTAGCGCAAAGGGGCGTTGACATATACACAATCGCAAAGCTTCTTGGTCACAAAGACATTCGTATGACTCAGCGTTATTCACACCACAGCCCTGAAAGTTTACGGAGGGGAATTGAAGTTTTAGAAAATTCAGGTCACGATTTGGTCACGGTAGGGGAAAATAGAAATGTGTAGAATGCTTAAAGTCCTTGCAAAATAAGGGTTTCTGGTGATAATATAATTATTAATGCTATGATTGATATACATACACACATATTGCCGACTATAGATGACGGTCCAACAACGATGACAGAATCACTTGAAATGTGCAGGATTGCGGTTAATGACGGAATAAAGAAGATGATAGCCACACCTCATGTGCAAAATGGGATGTATGATTTAGATGCAAATAAAGTACTCGAAAAAGTGAGTATGCTCAACCAATTATTACAACAAGAGGGTTTGGATTTGGTTATATTCCCCGGTGCGGAGGTGCACTTAAATGACCGTTTGTTGGATGCGGAAATATTAAAA
>MHXP01000172.1:0-16887 GCA_001824485.1 Planctomycetes bacterium GWA2_39_15
AAAGAGGAGGTTGATATATATGAAGGCTAAAGAATTCGATAAGAGTTTTGACGAAGGTGTGGATATTTCTAAATATCTCGATCTATCAAAGGCAAGAAGACCAGAGCAGGAACAGAAAAGAGTAAACGTGGATTTCCCTTTATGGATGATCCACTTGTTAGATAAAGAGGCAAAACGTTTGGGTGTGCCTCGGCAATCCATTATCAAGGTCTGGGTAGCGGAACGTCTTGAAAAAGCATCTTGAAAATATCTGCTTCGAACAAGTCGCTTGAGGGGCCGCTATAAAAAAAACCAGCGCCCCTCAACTTTTCTTTAGACGGTAAAATATAGGATAAACTGTAATTGCAAACTTCCAAAGGTAATATATGAAACTTGCTTTTGAATGGGATGAAGTCAAAGCAAAAAGCAATCTTAAAAAGCATAAAGTGAGCTTCGAAGAGGGCAAAACTATTTTCAATGACCCCTTTCTATTTACATTTCCCGATAATGCGCATTCTACCAACGAGGAACGTTTTATTAATATTGGCATTTCCGCAAGTGGGCATATTTTGGTTTTGACCCATACGGAACGAAAGGATAAAATACGTATTATCAATTGCAGAAAGGCAACAGCACGCGAAAGGAGATTTTATGAAGAAGGTATCCACTAAAGGTTCGTTGAGGGAAGAAGAGATGAGGTCGGAATACGATTTTTCCAGTATGAAAAGAGCGGTACGGGGAAAATACTACAAAGCGTATCGCTCGGGTCATAAAGTTGAGATACATCAGGCCGACGGCACTACCTCAGTGCAGTATTTTAAGCTTGAAGATGGAGCAGTTCTGTTGGCGCCGGACGTAAAAAAATATTTTCCTAATTCAGAAGCGGTCAACAAAGCACTTAGATCATTGATCGAGATTATTCCGTCTAAACGGCGAATAACTGCTCACATCAAATGACAATCCGCCGCATAACAAGTCGCTCAAACGGACGGTAAAAACCAGCCGTCGCTTAGCTTCATCGTTAGATATTATAAGAAATATTATTTGAGTCTCAAATCTTTAGATTCGAACAAATCCAAAATTCAAAAGGTTGTATGCCAAAAACGCTTCATATTTTGAGTTAGACTCATTTGAATTTGTTTCGGATTTTGTGCTTCGGATTTCGTTCCTTCCGACTCGTTCGGGTTAGGGTTGTATTATAATTTGTAACCAATTTTGCGAAGTAACTGCTTGCGGTTTTGTACATCTTTTTCGTCCTCAACACCTTTTGTACTATACCCATCAACAACACCCAATATGCCCCTGCCCTGTTCAGTTTCTGCCAGAATAACCTGTACGGGATTCGCCGTCGCACAAAAAACAGAACACACCTCCGGACACGCCTTGACAGAATTTAACACATTTACAGGAAATGCCTCTTTGATGAGGATAACAAATGTATGTCCTGCAGCAATATTGAGGGCATTTCGAATGGCAATTTCTTTCAGAGTACTGTCGTTCCCTTCAGCCCTGACAAGACACGGACCAGACGCCTCGCAAAAGGCAATGCCAAACTTGATGCCAGGTACGGCATTGACCATGACCTCATATAAATCCTCAGCCGTTTTAATAAAATGGGTTTGACCAATGATGATATTGGCACCATCGGGTATTTCCATCGTAACGGTCTTGATTTCCATTTTAATAATAGGTCACCACCGAGAACACGGAGAACACAGAAAAAAACTCAGCCACAAATTTACACTAATAAGCACGAATAAAAAAATATAAATTAAATTAGAATTCGTTTTAAATTCGTGTCCATTCGTGGCCAACTATGTTTATTTCAGTTCTACGACATTAACCTTCCCAAAACTATCAAGTTGTTTATCGAACTTCTCCTTGTTACCAACCACGAGAATCTTGATCTCGTCCGGGTGCAGATATTTCCTGGCAACACGCTGGACGTCTTCCTGAGTAACTGATTGTACATTGCTCAAATAGGTTTCAAGATAGTCTAAAGGCAATCCTTCGTATTCGATGTCAACTTTTTGTCCCACGATACTTGCGCTAGTTGTAAACCTGAAAACGAACTGGTTCATAAAGGTTTCTTTAGCCTGTGCTAATTCCTCTTTATCAACATGGGTCTTACGAATTTTATCGAGTTCTTCCAGCGCAATCGAAATAGCGCGGTGTGTTGACTCTAATTTGGTCTGGCATGACACAAAGAATATCCCAATATCTCTTGAAGTTTGAAAGGCGCTGTAAGCAGAATATGCAAGCCCCTCATCCGAACGGATTCTGCCTGGAATTCGCGCCGTAAAGCTTCCGCCGCCTAAGATAAAATTCATTATCACTACAGGAAAATAATCGGGGCTTTTCCGGTAAATTCCAAGATGTCCCATTAACACATTTGCCTGATTAATGTCTTTGTACACATAATACACGGATTTTTCAAAACTGTTTTCGACCTTGGGCACCTCCGGAAAATTTATATCCTCTTTCTTCCACTCTGCAAATACTGAATTAAGTTCTTTGACAATCTCTTCTTTATTAAAATCGCCGGAGATACCAAGTATAATATTATTGGGATGGAAATATTTCTTGTGAAAAGCAACAATATCATCCCGTGTAATCTTTCCAATTGTTTCCAACGTCCCTTCAACCTTTCTGCTGTAAGGGTGCTTGCTGTCATACATAATCCTGCGAAATTCCCTGTGCGCAATCTGTGAGGGATTATCGTTTTCACGCCTGATAGATTCAACAACCTCGTCCTTTCTCATCCTGATTTTATCCTCTGGAAAGGCTGGATTCATGAGCACGTCTGCAAATATTTTTAAACCCTTATCAATATCTTTCTTTAATGCAGATAAGCTCACTACGCCTGATTCACGATCAATGGAAGTTTCAACAGATGCGGCCATAAATTCAAGTTCTTCGTTCATCTTGTCAGCCGGCATAGACAAAGTGCCGCCACTTCTTATTACATATCCCGTCAGACTTGCCAATCCTGCCTTTTCTGGCGGTTCATAAATTGAGCCAGTTCGAGTCCGCGCAGTAATATTAAATATGGGCAAATCGTGATCTTCCAGCAGATACAGGATCATACCATTTTCCAATACAACCCTATCCACTTTCGGAGGAACAAAATTGAGAGATTTGAATTTAAAACCTGAAACGATCTTCGCCCCTTCCGATTCTGGTTTGCCCACTGATGGAGTTGAGGCATGTTCATGCCCTTCAGCCTGGGCAAAGATTTTCGGGGAATAAACAATTGAAAATAAACATGCTATGAATATAACAGGAAATACAAAATATTTATTTTTGTTCACTTTAAAGTCTCCCAAGATTCTATCTTTCAATTTATATTCTGAAAATGCTGAAAAACAGATACTTAATAGGTAGCTGTTGATTTTCCCGGCTTTTCATTTTCCTTCGCTTCTTTGGTCTTGTTGTTTTCCTTTTTTACAAGCACGGCAACAGTGCGGTTACTCTTTGTAAGATATTTCTTTGTTACCCGCATTACGTCCTCTGCAGTTACCTGTGCCAGTTTGTCCATAAAGGTATTAATGTAACGCCAGTCAGAAAGAACCTCGAAATACCCTATTTCACTAGCAAGTCCTGAAGCCGAATTAAGGTCTTGAATAAAACTGGCTTCTAACTGATTCTTGATTTTCTGCAATTCCCAATCAGACGTAGGTGTATTCTTCAGTTTTTCAATTTCCTCATAAATGGCAGATTCTATCTCCGCAGTAATGTGTGGCGCGCGTGGCGCCGCAATAAAAGTAAACGTATTTGGATATTTCCCAATGTCATCATAGGCATGCGCCATAACGGCAATATGCTTACCCTCAATCAAGGATTTATACAATCGGGATGTACGACCTTCAGAAAGAAGGGAACTTACCACATCCAGGGCATAGAGGTCTGAATGCCCAATTTCTGGGATATGATATGAAATGGCAATATATGGATTTGATTCAAATTCAATTTCAACACGCCGTTCACCCTTCTGTTCAGGTTCCACGGTCTTTACTTTTGGTGGCGCAGGCTGTCCCGGGATATCACCGAAATACTTTTCTACCAATTTTGTCGCATCGTTAGGATTAAAATCCCCTACCATAATTATCACTGCATTATTGGGAGCATAATATTTCTTAAAATACTCCGATGTTTCTGACTTGGTAATATTTTGCACATCGGATCTCCAGCCAATAGTGGGCCAACGATATGGATGCGCTATAAAAGTGACTGCATTCAACTGTTCAATCAATGCACCAAACGGGCTATTCTCCGTCCTGAGTCGCCTCTCCTCCATAACAACATCCCGTTCTGAATAAAATTCCCTTAGCACAAGGTTTTTCATTCTGTCCGATTCTATAAATGCCCATAATTCCAGTTTGTTTGCTGGTAAGTCACAATAGTAGTAGGTGCCATCGGTGCTGGTTGAAGCGTTAAGCCCTGAAGCCCCATGTCGTAAATACAAAGAAAAGGTTTCGTCTTTTACTACCATGTCCCTGAGTTTTTTTCTAACCTCTTCCAATTCTTTTTCAAGTGATACAATTTTCTTCTTGTCGGCAGCGTCTCCCACACCCTTTTCTGCAGAGATTTTCATGACTAATTCCTCTTCTTTGTCTAGCAAAGGTTTTTCTGCATTATAATCCCTGGTCCCAAATATTTTCGTCCCTTTAAACATCATGTGTTCAAACAGATGAGAAACCCCTGTAATTCCAGGTCTTTCATCAACAGACCCCACCTTATAATTTATACGAACGCATACAATAGGAACGTCGTGCTTTTCCAGCATAAGTAATTTTAAACCATTTTTAAGTACGTATTCTTTCACGTCGAGTTTCAATTGGTCGGCATATATGCCGCCTGATAAAAACACAATGAACGTTACGATTGAAATAATTGAGGCAACCGTCCTTTTTTTCATTTTCCGTGCACTCCTCATAGTTTTGCTAATAATCAGTTTGCATAAAATATAATTTTAAAACGAAAGATATTAATTTGCAATATTCAGAAAGTGATAGATGACATTAACGCAGAAGTGAAAAATTATTCAATAAATAAAGTAGCCGTGTACCTGGATTTAACGAACTTTTATTCTGGCGTAGCCCTGGTGCTCACCGTATTTATCAGACCAAACAATGCCCACCTCCCAGATGTCTCCTTTTTGCATGAGTTTTAGCAAGGCACCAAGTTCTTCAATATTGTTTATCCTATATTGACCAACATAAACAAGCACATGTCCAGCCGCAATCCCAACGGTAGCGGCCGGGCTGTTTTTCTGTACCTCAGAAATTAATACACCGCTCTTAACCCACCACAAGTTTAATTGTTTTGCAAGCTGTGGGGTTAAATCTTGCAGATAAAGCCCCAATTTTTCCAGGGCAAGCTTTTCTATAGAAGGAAGAGGTGCCTTTTCTAGTGTAACATCCAACTTTAATTCACGCCCACCACGGTTAACAACGATATATAGTTTATCTCCAGCATTTTTTTTGAGTATGTACTTTTCAAAACTAAGGATATCAAGAATGTCTTTTGAATCTATTTTCGTGATATAATCTCCAACTTTAATTTGCGCCTTGTTGGCAGGACTTTCTGGTTCAACCGATGTAACCTTGATTCCCTTTGAAGTGTCATCTTGTTCTTCGACCTGTGCACCTAACCACACTTTATTGAGTTCTCTAAAATTAAAAAGTTTTACAAGGGCTTGTCTTACTTTATCTACAGGGATAGCGAATCCAATGCCCTGTGCTTGATTTACGATTGCTGCGTTAATACCGATAAGTTCGCCATCTATATTAACGAGTGGACCTCCACTGTTTCCGGGATTGATTAACGCATCGGTCTGAATCAAACCGTCATACTTGATTTCCCCGTATTCAGTGTTAAATGTAACGGTGCGGTTCTTTGCACTAACCACACCAGTTGTAACAGAGTTTTCCAACCCAAACGGATTTCCCAATGCTACAACGGTTTCCCCAATCATGAGATCTTTTGATGTACCCATCTTGACGTAAGGAAGCGGCGTAGGTGAGTTTATTTTTAAAACGGCAATGTCGCTGACAGGATCAGAGCTGATCATGGTCGCCTCGAAGTCTTTACCGTCTGACAATCTTACCTTTATTTTGGATGCACGGCTCACAACATGTTCATTGGTAACAATGTAACCTTCTTCATCAATTATAACGCCGGAACCTAATGGCATTTCAACCATTTGCTTTGGGCTTTGCCCAAAAAATTCATTGAAAAATTGCTCAAATAGCTCGCTTCTTGAACCAAAAAAAGGGTCTACATGCCGCTGGCTGATAAGCCTCTCTGTGCTGATATTGGCTACAGCAGGACCTGCCTTCTCAACTGCGACAACAATAGGTGTCCTGCGGGCAGAGTTAGATTCATCAGATGAAGCGCTTTCATGGAATGAAAAGATACAAACGAGAGAGGCAAAAAGAAGTGAAGAGAGGATAAGTGTTTTTTTCATCTGAAATTACCCAATCGGGACAAGTCGTTGAAAATGCAAAAAGGAGAAAGGCTGAAAAAGGTGAAACGGGGGGAAAATAATTTAAAAATATTATTTAATCCTTTTTTCCCCCATCTCTCCCCGCCACCCATTCTCTTTCATTAACACATGTTTTGTTGTTTTTAGTGAAGTCCATCGTGTGGAGAACTGCTAGGAGGCTTTCCATGTGGACTAGCGCCCAACGGCATTTCTCCAGTTGTAGTTTTTGCAGACCCCACTGGTATTTCAGGTACAGTTTCGGCAACAACAGTAGTAAAATCCTCTTCTTTTTTCATGAGTTTTGTGATAGATTCATTATCAACAACATAGATATAATCTGAATCTTTATTCTTCACATAATAACTTTGTGTGTCTTTTTCCTTGCCAATATAAAGCACAACTTCACTACTTTCTAAACCAATGGTAATGATAAGCTGTGGTTTGTCTAAAGAAAATTGCGTTAAATTAGTTGCTTTATATTGCTCAATGCAACTGCCCTTTAATTCATCAAGGCTGCGGATAAAGTAATCCACTTCCCTGCCCTGCACATCTTTCAGCAATGGATTCTTTACCTTCCAGTTCCATACATTGTTTATTTTTTCTAATTGAATGACTCTATCAGCATAATTTAGACTAAGATTAACTAAATTCGTCCTATCAAAATTAACTATTTTAGTCGGCACAAGTTCAGCGTCATAGTTTCTAATCTTGGGCCATGGAAGTTCAAACACAAGATCGCTATCACTAAACATACAATAAGAATTAACCATGTCGCCCTCTTTGACCTTTCTGCCGATTAGCAGTGTCCTGGTTTCAACTGTTTTTTCTGGTTCCCTGGGCTTCATTGAGGGGTCAGATTTTTCTTTTTTCTTTTTGCCTGACTCTTCAGGTGTTTGCTCTGAAACCTTTTCATACGTTACAGAAACCTTAATTCTGGGATCGTCTAATCCAAAAGACTTAAGGTCTTTAGGCGCATTTGTAACATAGCTTTCTGCCTTTAAAAAGGACAAGTCCCATATAATTTCGTTAACTACATCTGTGTTGGCTACCGTTTGAACAGGCTTGGAGAGTTCCCACAGAATTCGACCTTCAGCATCTTTTTTGTTGGTAACATCACATACAAATGCACGGTCAGGTTTCTCGATAACGATTTTCTTAGCTAAGTCCTTGTTAAAATCACTTACAAGTCTGTCGCGGAAGGATAGGAGTGCATTTTCAATTTTGTCGTAAAACTCAGCATTAAGAACAGTGTACACAGGTTCTTCTCCAACACGTTTTACATAACACCTGTTGCCTTCAGGCGTCTTTTTGCCAACATAAAACTTGGCTAATTCCTTATCCTCTTCCTTCGTAACGGAAATCTCAAACACTGGTTCTTTTAAACCGTAAGTCTCTAAATTATTTGGTTTGTCTGATACAAAATCCTCAATTTCGAGCGATTTTATCTTCTCAAGAAAATTCTTAACGGTATCCTGATCTGCATAAATATTAATCGGCTTTGTGATCTTCCAATCGAGGTCCAGAGATTTTTCTACGGCCATTAAATCAGACTGTGTCTTGATTTCCAGTTTGTTTATACCGTATGTTCCTATAGATTCAAATCTGACCACTTTCCTGTCTCTCAAGTCGTTAGGCTTCTTGCTCAGATCTCCAAGTATGTTATCTTTAAGGAAAAAGATTGTAGGCTCATCTGTGCGCTTGACATATACCTTATTATCGAGCGAGTTACCAAAAATAACGGATTGGGTTACACCTTTTTCATTTACGGTAACCGTAAAACGAGGATTATCCAGACCGTATTTTACTAAATCTTTTGCATCTTCTGTAAGAAAGTCTGCACTGTCAATTTGCAGATTTTTGAGTTTCCCAATGATGTCCTTGACTTTTTCCAGATCTGCAAGGTCACTAATTGGTTCAATAAGTCTCCAGAAACTACCCTTTTTATTGCAAACAATATTGAATTCGTTTGTTTTAACCTGCAAACTATCCACGGATTCCTTATCAAATGTAAATACCCACTTACTTCTTAAATCCAGTATGTTTTTACTAACTTTGTTATGGAGGCTGCCTGGGACGACAATAACCTCATCACTTGTATCCAGTTTGATGTATACATTGTCCCCTGCTGCAAGTTTTTGACCAACAAACACCGTGTATTTATCTTTAGGTCCTTTTACCTGTATTTTATCAGGTTTTGCAGGAATATCTGTGAACATTGTAATAGATGTCTTTGGTACATCCAGCCCGTAATCTTTGAGGTCAAAAGGTTTGTCTCCCTCTTTCTTAAAAGAACCAACCTTATTCATGAATTCAAACTCGGAGAGCATACTGTTTACTTCTGAATTATCTGCGCGAAGTTTTAGCGGTTCGGTGATATGCCAGAAATTATCCGCCGTTTTTTCCAGAACAACCTTGCCGCTTTCATTATTTAATTCAATCTTTTTAATCATAGATGATTCGAAATCTGGAATCACCTTTTTTTGAAGTCTTTCCCATTCTTCATGAGGCAGTTGTTTTTTTTCGTAAAGGAAGACATAAGAAATGCCAATAGCTGCTACAATTAAAAGAATAATGGTTGTTTTAAGTTTCATAGCTTACTTCTTTCCTCCGACGTAGAATATCATAAAACGGCTAAGCCGCAATCCAAAAGAAATTTTACCACAACGAGGACAAAGAATGAAGTTAGGAGGATGTGACGTTGGGAAGTTGAGAAAATGAAATTCCCAACTTCTTAACTTCACAATTTCGCAACTTCTTCTTTGAATCCTTTCTGTCCTTTATCAAAATCAAAAAGGTATAAATCTTTATTGGTGATGTATCAATTTTAACGACGTCTTTTCCACCAAACGATACTACCAACAACAACTGGTATCACAGGAATTCCGGCAATTGAAACCCAGAATATAACCTTCATCTGGATTGGATTAATCGTCGCTTTGCGGAAATCGGGTGGTTTGGCGGAAATACCAAGTTGTGTTTCCTTTTTGGCTAACCAGTTAACAGAATTACGAAATAAGTCAGCATTTCCAGGATTTTCTATATACTCGTTAGTCGCAAAATTCACATCTCCGTAAACAACCAATCGTGCGCCTTGAGGTTTAGCCTTCGGGTCATTTGCCATATCAGGGTGTGACTGAGTAACGGTCTTAGGTAGTTCTTTTACCTGAGAAGTCACTGCTAACGCGACTGGACCTTGTAAATCAATGTCTACATTAAGCTCTGGTTTTTTCTGTCGTAAATTTGCCAGATCGGTTTCCCCCCATGATCCATCAGGTGCACGCATTAGAACCGCAGCCTGATAAGGCATTTGGTCGTTAGGCGGCGCGGAATCAACGGAACATGCGCCAAAAAGGATTGTATTAACATTCTTTAGATCATTGGTAATTAGATTGTCTTCAGCATATTCATCCTTACCCACATAGATTTCAGCAACGGTCTGTATTCCAAAAAGAGGCAAATTAACCTTGTTATAAACAACGACATCATCACGGACTATTATACCGTATTCTGCTAAAAGCGTTTTAAACCCTGTTGGATTATTTGGACTAACTGCTGGCTCCAGCATAAGCAAAGCCTTACCCTTGTTCTCTAGATAGTTACGAATAATGTTTAATTCTTCCGTCAGGTATGCCTTAGTTGGTCCTGCTACCACCAGCACGTCACAATCGTCTGGGATTTTTTTAGTAGTCAAAATATCCAGAGGAGCCACCCGGTAATTATCACGCTTCATGGCATTGGCAATTCCAGAGATACCACTACGGTCGTAATCTTCAAACTGCCGTTCACCATGTCCCGCAACAAAGTAAATAGCCGCTTGTTTCTCTTGTGTAACATTAAGAACAGCTTCTGTAAACGCCTCTTCACCTTTAAATTTAAATGGATACTGTTTTTCTATTACCTCATTCTGCAGTACGTGTTTGCTGTGTTCGCCACATTCAAACACCACAGTATTTAATTGAAGATCATCCAGGTTGAGGCGTTTAGCCAATTCTTCAACCCTGGTGCGGTTTCTTAAAGGGTCAATACTCTCCACTTTAATTTTATCTGAATGATATGCATATTCCTTCAGGATATCCACGATCTGCTCATAAAACATTTCACCAGGATTAAAAAGCGTGGTAATGACAACAGGTTTATCAAGATTCCTTAATACATTTTTAGTTTTTTGAGAAAGGGAGTATTTACCAGTTTTGGTAAGATCAAAACGCTCATAATGACGATTGTTCAAAAACCCAACAATCGCAAAGATACCAGCCGCAAAGATAGACATTATGGCAACGTTTGTACCAACAAGCGCCTTTCTCTTGGATGCCTCAGAAGAAAACCACTTGTTCCGAACAGCCGTAGCTATGCTAAACCCGATGATAATGCCACCACCAATACCAATCGGCACGATGGAAGCCAATGCCCACGAATTTAATATCCTTGATACACCGAAACCCGCTACTACAGCAATAATGCCAGCCAGTGTAATGTATCCACCAAACCGATCAAGCCAATCGTTCTTTTTTTCGTTCAAAGTGTTCATCTCCATCTCCTGCTCTCAACAATACGCACCACTATAAAAATAAGTAAGGCTGTAAAACTAACATAGTAAATAACATCTCTTGTATCTATCAACCCTTTCGTAAACGTATCCCAATGGTCATAGGTGCCAATATATCGCAGACAATTATAAAACCACCCTTCATTCCCGGAACTAGCCAAGCCAATCACCAGCAATATGAGTAATGCAACAATACCAATAACAGCTGCGACAATCTGATTTTTGGTAATAGCAGACACTAGTATCCCTATGGCTACAAAAAGCCCACCCATCAGAATCAGCCCTATATAACTGGCAATAATTGCACCATAATCAGGAGAGCCTACCCATGCGAGGAATATGATATAAAAAGCAGTTGGTGCAATCATAATATTGTAAAGTGCCCATGCTGATAAGAATTTCCCAAACACCACTTCAAAATCTGTAATGGGTGCTGTCATGAGAGGTTCGATAGTCCCTGTCTTATTTTCTTCAGCAAATAATCTCATGGTGATAACAGGGGTCAGAATGGACAAAATAAATTGTGTATAGGCCAGGCTATACCGTAACGTGGTTTCCTGGGTTAGCCCGAGCATAACAGAGAAGAAATAACCAGAAAAAATCATAAATACAGAGATAACAACGTATGCAACCGGTGATAGGAAGTATGCATTAATTTCTCTTTGGAATATCGTACCTGTGCTTGTCATTTATGTCGCTACCTCCTGTTCTTGCGTGGTAATTTGATGGAATATTTCCTCTAAAGTAATTGAGGCTTGTTTCATTTCTCTAATAATTCCGTTATTTTTTACAATATTTGAAAAGACATCTTCCCTGATATCCATGCCTTTTTCAGCCTCCACTGTATAGTTGCTGATTTCACCATTGTCATGCCATAAAACCTTTTTCACACCTTTTATAACGGACAGTACATTCTTTATTTTTTCACCGTTACCGCGCACTTCTAATACAATATTACTTCCACCCCTGAGCTGCGTGCCTAAATTTGATGGGGTATCCATAGCAACTATTTTACCTTTATTAACAATAATTACCCGCCCGCAAAGCATTTCAACTTCCGGAAGGATATGGGTTGACAACAATATGGTGTGTTTTTCCCCGAGTTCCTTTATTAGTTGTCTGACTTGTCGTATCTGGTTGGGGTCAAGCCCGATTGTTGGTTCGTCAAGAATCAGTATTTTGGGGTCGTGAACAAGTGTATCCGCCAAACCTACTCTCTGACGGTACCCTTTGGAAAGTGTGCCAATAATCTGATTTTGCACCTCTTTAATTCTACATTTTTCGATACACTCTTCTATTTTTGTCTTACGTTCACGAGTAGGCACTCTTTTCAGTTTTGCACGGAAATTAAGATATTCCCTTACCCGCATTTCGGGATATAAAGGCACATTTTCTGGTAAGTATCCTATTTGTTTACGCACATTAATTGATTCGCGAAAAACATCGTAACCTGCAACAGTAGCAGTTCCTGAGGTAGCAGGCATGTAGCAAGTCAGGATACGCATAGTAGTAGTTTTGCCTGCTCCATTGGGCCCCAGCAGACCCAGAATTTCACCCTGGTGTACTTCAAATGAAATATCATTTACTGCATACACATCAGCATATCGTTTTGCCAAATGATCAACTTTAATCATATTTAGAGATTCTCCCTTTTCGCATTACAATGATTTCCCAGCCTTTTTAGATTCTGAAATTTGCGGTGGCACATTTCCATCACTTAGTTTAATCTTTTTTTGCAATAATTCTAATAAGGCAATTTGAACAGGATCGTCCATCTTGGTATCAACAAATATAGGCGCTTTTCTTATGATCTGCCTTGCCCGGCTTATTATCAGAGATGTAAGACGTAATGAACCACCTACTTGTTTTGCAAATTCATCTATTTTGTAATTCATAGTAACACCTTTAGTTAAATATAAGTTTCAAAAATATAAACATTTCTAAAATATTCTTTAATGTTAGCAGCTAATTATAAACCAGTTTAAAATTGCGGAACAAAAAATTGCTTCCTCAACTCCGCCCGTAACGACAGACCAAATCGCCTTGCCATGCTAATTTCAGTTCAGTACCTAAATTGTACGAACACAGGACTGAGAATGCATTTCTGTAGCAAATTCATAAATACTATACACAAATTCTTTTTTGTCAAGGGAAATTGGGACTTTAAAAATTCCTTGAGAAATGACTTTTAACTATGATATTATGTTTACTTTGTATAATTTGGTAAAGCATTTACTTTATAAATTAGAGTTCGATTAAGAGGGAAATATGGCAAAGATATATGATGATATCACTAAAACAATTGGTAATACACCTCTGGTTAGACTAAATAATATTACTAAAGGATTGGGTGCAACTGTAGTTGCCAAAATGGAATCTTTTAATCCAATGGCAAGCGTAAAAGATCGTATCGGAATTGCAATGATTGAAGCAGCTGAAAAGGCTGGGTTGATTAAAAAAGATACAATCATTATAGAACCAACCTCTGGCAACACCGGTATTGCACTGGCATTTGTAGCTTCCGCAAAAGGCTATAAGCTAATTCTAACTATGCCAGACACTATGAGCATAGAACGACGCGAGCTTCTGAAGGCGTTTGGCGCAGAAATAGTGCTAACACCGGGATCCGAAGGTATGAGAGGTGCAGTTACTAAGGCAGAAGAACTGGTAAAAAATACTCCTAAATCTTTTATGCCTCAGCAATTCAACAATCCAGCCAATCCAGAGATACATCGCAAAACAACAGCCGAAGAAATATGGAACGATACCGATGGTAAAATTGATTTTTTTGTGGGAGGAGTGGGTACGGGTGGAACGATAACCGGTGTTGGCGAAGTTATTAAGAAACGCAAACCCTCATTGAAGGTGATTGCCATAGAGCCTGCCGATTCACCAGTGCTTTCTGGTGGAAAGCCAGGACCACATAAAATTCAGGGGATCGGCGCAGGATTTATACCCGACATCCTCAATATGAAGGTAATTGATGAAATTATTACTGTTAAAAACGAGCAGGCTTTTGCCGTAGCCCGTCAACTGGCGCGTGAGGAAGGAATTCTGGTTGGTATTTCTTCAGGAGCTGCCGCTTATGCGGCGTTACAGGTAGCCGCAAGGCCTGAAAACAAAGGAAAGTTGATTGTTGTTGTGTTTCCTGATACTGGAGAAAGATATCTCTCCACCGTTCTATTCAAGGAATTTTAATGTTTGAACGTATAAAAGAAGATATTAACGCCGCCTTTCAGAATGACCCAGCTGCAAGGAGTAAACTTGAAGTAATCCTGTGTTATCCAGGTGTACACGCTTTGTGGCTGCATCGGATGTCTCATTACCTTTGGGGAAATGGATGGATTGTATTGGCTCGTTTAATTTCTCATATTAGCCGGTTTCTAACAGGGGTAGAAATACACCCAGCCGCTGAAATAGGACGCGGAGTATTCATTGACCATGGTATGGGAGTGGTAATAGGCGAAACTGCTGTGATTGGGGATGGTTGTCTTCTTTACAAAGGAGTTGTTCTCGGTGGTACCACCATGGAAAAGACAAAGAGACACCCAACTTTAGGCAAAAAGGTTATTGTGGGCTCAAACGCATGTGTATTAGGTAACATAACTATAGGCGATCATGTGCGTATCGGTTCTGGTTCTGTTGTAGTAAAAGACGTACCTCCGCATGCAACCGTGGTCGGAGTGCCAGGCAGGATTATCGAACAACACAAAAAGAAGGAATACGATATAATGCTTGATCATGGACAATTGCCAGACCCTATTGCCGACGCCCTCAGGATTGTTTTAAAGGAAAATCGCAAACTCAAGCAACGCATTATAAAACTAGAAGATAGTTTAAATATTTGCAAAGAAGAGGACGATTACGTTTCCGAAACAGAATCAGAAATAATGACAGTATTCATGAAAAATTATAAGGACGGAGACGGGATATAGCACAAGGATAGATGTTGGGAAATTGGAAATTTGCGAAGTTTGGAAGCTGTGGGATTGAGAAGTTTGCGTCTCCACAACTTCACATTTTCTCAACTTCTTTGTAACCTCGTAACCGATAAAAGCTGATAAAGGCTTATTTACTTGATTTCATAGTTTCTATTATTTTACAAGGAATAAATTTATGTCAATCAAAGGATATATAGATTATAAAAGAAGAGAATTTTGCAATGACGTGAAGTGCTCAGTGCAAATGGACATGAATGCCCAAAAGGAAGGTTCTGCTGAATATGAAAAAATAAGGGATATTTGTAAAAATAAATGCAAATATACCACATATCAATTCCATCATTGGTTAATAAATAAAGGTTATTTAATTGTAAGACCTGAAAAATCTTAATAAATTTTTAACATTTTAAAAGGAGGAATGAAACAGTGGATTGGGGAATAAAGAATCGTTTATCACAACTCATTAAGCCGAATGGCCGTTGCATGTTTCTGCCTATAGATCATGGGTATTTTCAAGGTCCCACATCAAAATTGGAGAAACCGAGCGAGACGATCAAGCCTATTATTGATTATGCTGATGCCCTATTTTGCACTCGTGGTGTGTTGCGTTCATGTATAAATCCAGTAAACAGCAAACCAATTATACTCAGGGTATCAGGAGGCACCAGCATGGTAGGGAAAGACCTTGCTAACGAAGGAATAACAACCTCTATAGAAGAGGTAATTCGCTTGAATGCCTCCGCTGTGGGCATGTCTGTCTTTATTGGCAGTGACTACGAACACCAAAATTTGATGAACCTGGGAAGGTTAGTTGACGAGGCAGAAAAGTACGGTATTCCTGTAATGGCTGTTACGGCCGTTGGAAGAGAACTTGAAAAACGAGATGCCCGCTATCTTGGATTATGCTGCCGTATTGCAGCTGAATTAGGCGCGCGGGTAGTAAAAACATACTGGTGTGAAAATTTTGATAAAGTTACAAGTGGTTGTCCTGTGCCGGTTGTTATGGCAGGAGGTCCAAAGACAAATTCAGACCTTGAGGTATTTGAGTTTGTTCATGACGGAATGCAAAAGGGCGCTATTGGTGTAAACCTTGGAAGGAATATATGGCAAAATGAACATCCTGTAGCCATGATTAAGGCATTGCGTGCTATAATCCATGAAAACGCAACAGCAAAACAGGCTAATGACCTGTTTAACGCTGTAAAGAATGAGAAGAAAAAATAGATTCTAATTAGGAAAATACCATGCGCGTGGCAATGTACTACAACAACAGAGATATACGAATCGAAGAGATGCAAACCCCTAAAATTGGACAGGGAGAGTTGCTTGTAAAGGTAATGGCAAGCGGCATCTGTGGAAGCGATGTTATGGAATGGTATCGTATCAAAAAGGCGCCTTTGGTGCTTGGGCACGAAATTGCTGGTGAAATTGCGGCTGTTGGTGAAGGAGTTAAATATTATACGGTAGGCGACCGTGTGACGGTAGCCCATCATGTCCCCTGTAATACCTGCCATTACTGCCTGAATGGCCATTATTCGGTATGTGAAACACTGCGCACCACGAATTTCTATCCGGGCGGTTTTTCAGAATACATCCGTATCCCTCAAATTAATGTTGACCGTGGTACATTTATACTGCCAGATGAAGTTTCTTATGAAGAAGGCACCTTTGCCGAACCCCTTGCATGTACATTACTCGGACAAAGGAAGGCAGGTCTGCGTCCCGGGCAAAGCGTGCTTGTTATTGGCAGCGGTATTTCTGGATTACTTCACATCCAACTGGCACGTGCGTTAGGCGCTGGACGAATATTTGCGGTTGATATTACTGAATACCGACTTAAAGCGGCTAAGAAAGTCGGGGCAGATGTTGTAATCTATGCCAAAGAAGATGTCCCTGCTTATATACGAGAAATTAATAATGGATGGTTAGTAGAT
>MHXP01000172.1:16923-17226 GCA_001824485.1 Planctomycetes bacterium GWA2_39_15
CAACAGGCGTTAAATTCAGTGGATAGAGGCGGGACGATCCTTTTCTTTGCCCCGACCGAACACGGTGTATCAACGCCTGTTAATCTCTGGGATCTCTGGCGCAATTGCAACTCTGTCATTATGTCCTATGCAGGCCCGCCTGACGACACGGCAAGGTCTATAGAATTGATACGTGCAGGCAGGGTAAAGGTAAAGGAATTGATAACGCACAGATTATCTCTTGCCGAAACGGCATTGGGTTTCAAAATGGTTGCTGAGGCAAAGGAATCTATCAAGGTCATTATTGAACCCAATAAATGACTA
>MHXP01000173.1:0-4098 GCA_001824485.1 Planctomycetes bacterium GWA2_39_15
ATTCTTGATAACATTATTCAGCCTAAGTAAGATGTTTCTAATGATTTCTTGGAATTTTTAGTTTCAATCGGAACGGTGAAAATGCTTAGGGCGATTAGCTCAGTTGGCTAGAGCGCTTGCTCGACAAGCAAGAGGTCACTGGTTCGAGTCCAGTATCGCCCACCATGGGAGACTAATATTCAAAATTAAAAAATATTAATTCTGAATTCTATTGATTTATAGTGAGGAGTAAAAAGTAAGTTTTAAGAATATGGTTAAAGTTACGTTACCTGACGGGACTAAGAAGGAGTACAAAGACAACATAACTATCGGGGAAGTCGCAAGTAATATAGGGAGTCGTCTTGGTGAAAAAGCGCTAGCGGGAAATGCCAGCGGCTTACTCGTAGATCTCAGCTATCCTATTAAAGAAGACATTTCTCTGTCTGTAATCACAGAAGATACAGAACAAGGTTTGGAAATCCTCCGGCACAGCGCAGCCCACATTATGGCACAGGCGGTCTGCCATCTCTTTCCTGGTGTAAAACTCGGTATAGGCCCTACCATTGAAAATGGTTTTTATTATGATTTCGGTCTCCAGCACAGTCTGTCTGAAGAGGATTTGAAAAAGATCGAAGAGGAAATGGCGAGGATTATCCGGGAGGACATCACGTTTAAGAGAACGGAAATGCCCCGTGATGAAGCCATAAAGAAGATGGATGCCGTTGGGCAGCCATTCAAGGCAGAACTTATTAAGGATATCGAAGATGATAAAGTATCCTTCTACACACAAGGAGATTTCGTTGACCTGTGCCGCGGTCCTCATATTCAGCGGACAAGTAAAATTAAGGCATTTAAACTTCTTAGTGTAGCTGGCGCTTATTGGCGTGGGAAAGAAACAAATCCCATGTTGCAGCGCATTTACGGGACGGCGTTCTTTACAAAAACCGACCTTGATAAATATCTAAAATTCCTGGAAGAGGCAGAAAAGCGCGACCATCGGAAGATAGGGAAAGATTTAGACCTTTTCAGTTTTCATGAAGAAGGAGGGCCTGGATTAACCTTCTGGCACCCAAAGGGCGCCAGAATGCGCAGCATTATAGAGAATTTCTGGAGGGAAGAACATTTCAAAAGGGGCTACGATATAGTTTACAGTCCGCATATAGCAAAGATCAATCTGTGGAAGACCAGCGGCCATTGGAATTTTTATCGCGAGAGCATGTATTCTCCTATAGATGTGGATGGGCAGGAATATATCTTAAAACCCATGAACTGTCCCTTTGCGGTACTTATGTATAAAACAAAGCTTCACAGTTACCGTGATTTACCTTTACGTTGGGGGGAGTTGGGAACTGTGTATAGATATGAGAGATCGGGTGTCTTGCATGGATTATTGCGTGTGCGGGGATTTACTCAGGATGATGCTCATATTTTCTGTACCCCGGACCAATTAGAAAATGAAATATTAGGCGTGATTGAGCTTGCTCAATTTATGTTATCGAGTTTCGGGTTTAAAGAATACGAGATAGAATTGAGCGTACGGGGTAAGGGAGAAAAGGAAAAATACATAGGTCGAGATGAAGTTTGGGATCATGCCGAAAATGCCTTAAGAATTGCCCTCGACAAAAAAGGACTAAAATACACACGGATGGAGGGAGAGGCGAAATTTTACGGTCCAGCTATTGATATCAAGGTCAAGGACGCTATCGGACGTGGATGGCAGGGACCAACTATTCAGGTAGACTTTAATCTGCCAGAGAGATTTGATGTTAAATATGTCGGTCCAGACGGTAATCATCATCGTGTCGTGATGGTACATCGTACGGTTCTTGGGGCAATGGAACGGTTTGTGGGGTGCTTGATAGAACATTATGCAGGTGATTTCCCACTATGGATTGCACCAATACAGATGAGGATACTGCCTATTACGGATGCGCATATTGATTATGCAAAAAAATTACAGGCACAGTTGCTTTTAAAGAATTTTAGGGTAGAATGTGACGCTGGTAACGCCAAGATTAATTATAAAATACGAGAAGGAACTCTTGAAAAAATTCCGTATTTATTGATTGTTGGTGACAGGGAGACGAAAAGCGGTGCTGTTGCTGTCAGGAGCAGAAAAAAGGGGGATGAAGGAGTTTTTTCAATTGAAGACTTTATAAAAAATGTTGAATCTGAAATTCTGGAGAAAAGATAATTTTAACTTTTTAGGAGGGGAATATACATTTCACAAGAACTAAGAATTAACGAACGTATCCGCTCCTCTACGGTGCGGTTGATAGATGAAAACAGCGTACAAGTCGGGGTTATTAGCAAAGAGGAGGCTATTGCAAAGGCAAAGAGTGTTGAACTGGACCTTGTGGAGGTGGCACCTGATGCAACTCCTCCCGTCTGCCGAATAATGAACTACGGCAAATTTAAGTATAAACAAAAGAAGAAGTCGCATCAGAAGCAACACGTAGTTCAGTTGAAAGAATTAAGATTGAGGCCAAAGACAGGCGAGCATGATATTCAAACAAAAATCCGCCAGGCAAGAAAATTCTTGGAAAATAAAGACCGTGTGCTTATTAATATGATGTTTAAGGGGCGTGAGCGGGCTCATTCGGAGTTGGGTGACAGCATCTTGAAACAGATCGCCGCCGCATTAGAAGATATCGCTAAAGTGGAAAAGGATAGGATATCGGATGAACGCAGGATGGGAATGATATTAGCCCCTAAGATATGATGCATGGCAGAGCATGTTTCAAACCAATAAAATAACAAAATTATAAGATAAATGACAAGTGACAAGTGACGAGTGACAAATACTAAAATGACTCGTTATTAATAAATATAAAATTGATGTTTTTATTTGTGGTGTTGTGATTTCTTAAATTTGAAAATAAGTCGCATAAAAATTTAAATGGAGGTTTTGTAGATGCCAAAATTAAAAACCCATAAAGGGCTTAAAAAGAGGATAAAGATTGGTGCAAAAGGTAAGGTTACGAGGTCAAAGGGTGGAAAAAGCCACTTAATGTCTGGAAAATCAGGTAGGAAAAAGGGCCATCTAAGAAAGAAGTCAGGGGTATCTCCTGCATTCAGCAAAATCATGAAAAGGGCTTTAAATTTGTCTTAAAAAATATTTATTGGATTTTTTTAAAAAGAGAGCTATAACATGCCAAGAGCAACAAAGGGTTGTGCAAGGAAAAGATCAAGAAAAAGATTATTAAACAAGACGGAAGGTTACTGGGGTGGAAGAGGAAATCTGTACCGCAAGGCGATGGAGACTTATATCCGCGCCATGGTATTTTCATTCAGGGATAGAAAGGCACGAAAGAGGAAATTCAGGGAACTATGGATTTCCAGAATTAGCGCTGCAGTGAGAGAGCGCGGTATTTCCTATAGCCGTTTTATTAGTGGATTAATTAAGGCAAAAGTGGATTTAAATAGAAAGATGCTGGCTGAAATGGCCGTGAATGATAAGCCTGCCTTTGATAAGCTGGTCGAACAGGTAAAGGCAACAGCTTAGAAATTTATTCTTAGCAAGCAATGTTTTTATTCACTATATATTAACTACACAACAATATTGCCTCTTTCAAATTTGTAACGTTTATGAGATAATGGGCACGTCATTCCTGATGTTGAACAAGGATTGACGTGCCTGTTTTTTTAATGTACTTGTTTAAAATACGTTTGCATGATAAATAAAATAGACGAAATAAAAAATAACTTACAAGACGAAATCAAGTCGGTTGCAGCGCCGAAAGATGCGGAGCAACTTAAAATGAAATATCTGGGCAGGAAGGGTGTAATTAATGATTTAATGAAGATTATTCCCACCTTGCCATCAGAACAACGCGCTTCATTCGGGCAGCAAATTAACTCCTTAAAGATTGATATTACTAATATTGTAGAAGAATTAATAAAAAAGTTTTCTTCAGAAGCCATTCCGAAGCTTAAAAAAGAAATATTTGATGTAACCTTGCCCGGCAAGCGCCCCCTTGTAGGCAAAAGGCATCCGCTTACTCAAACTATTGACGACATCAAAGAAGTATTTGCCCGATTAGGTTTTGACGTTGCTTACGGGCCAGAAGTTGAGTTAGAGTATTATAACTTCGAGGCATTAAATATTCCTGCCGATCA
>MHXP01000173.1:4199-4404 GCA_001824485.1 Planctomycetes bacterium GWA2_39_15
CTCCCATCCGTATTATTGCGCCTGGCAGGGTATATAGACCCGATACAGTTGATGCCCGCCACTCCTTTATGTTTCACCAGGTGGAAGGTTTGCTGGTGGACGAAGGAGTGAGCTTTGCAGACCTGAAGGGAGTGTTAAATCAGTTTATTAAGACCTATTTTGGTCAAAATGTTCAAATGCGTTTGAGACCGTCGTTCTTTCCTTT
>MHXP01000173.1:4473-6212 GCA_001824485.1 Planctomycetes bacterium GWA2_39_15
TAAATGACATTCGTCTTTTCTACGAAAATGATATGCGGTTTCTATCTCAATTTTAAATGAAGATCAGCTATAACTGGTTAAAAGAATACGTCAATTTTTACTTATCACCACATGAACTGGCAGATAAGTTAACTAACGTTGGATTGGTGGTTGCCGACATTCAAACCGTTGATGACGATTTCTGCCTGGAAGTAGAAGTTACTTCTAACCGTCCTGATTGCCTTGGCATTATTGGCATTGGACGTGAAGTAGTTGCGCTGGGGGGAGGATGTCTGCATCTCCCAGAAACAAGTGTTGAAAGTGTAAATAAAGAAATATCAAAATTTGTAAATGTTCTTGTAGATGATCCAATACTATGCCCTTCTTATACAGCCAGAGTGGTTCAGCATATTACTGTGGAACCTTCTCCGGAATGGATGCAAAAGAGGTTGAAGTGCATAGGTCTTCGACCTGTAAACAATATCGTTGACATCACAAATTATGTGATGACGGAGACAGGACAACCCCTACATGCCTTTGATTTAGATAAATTGTCAGACAAAAAGATAATTGTAAGAAAAGCGATGAGTGGAGAAGAAATTGTTGCCATCAATGGTGCCAGACGAGCGCTTTTCCACGACATGCTAGTCATTGCGGATAGCAAAAGACCCATTGCTATTGCTGGAGTTATGGGAGGTAAAGAGACAGAGGTTTCCGATTCGACCAGGAACATTCTTTTGGAATGCGCACAATTTGAACCAAGACAGGTACGACGTACTTCAAAGGCATTGGGTATTACTTCTGATTCATCGTATCGTTTCGAAAGGGGGATAGACCCTGAAGGCATAGATTACGCATCCCGGAGGGTTGCAAGCCTAATCAAAGAATATGGAGGTGGAGAAGTTGCCAGCGGTGTTATTGACATAAGGTCTGGAAGATGTGAAACAAAAAAGATTACACTCCGGATGGAAAGGCTCCATAAAGTGCTGGGAATAGAGATAAAAAGAGATATAGCCAGCGATATCTTAAAGAGGCTGCAATTTAATATTCTAAATGAAGAGACAGGTTTCAAACCTGTCTCTACATTTGTTGATGTTGAAGTGCCGAGCTTCCGAGGTGATGTTTATCGTGAAATTGATCTAATCGAAGAAGTGGCTAGAATTTATGGGTACAATCATATTCCCACAAAGACGTCTATAAGTGTTCGAGGTAGTATAAAGAGCAAATATGAAAATGTTGAGGATTGTATATGTCAATATTTAATTGGTCTTGGTTATTACGAAGTTAAGACCTTTAGCATTGTTGATACTTCACCCTTGCAGTCGGTGAATTTATGGTCAGACAGAGGTGGCATTGATATTGTCAATCCGCTCAGACAGGAAGAAAGCCGTTTACGGACATGTTTGCTGCCCAGCCTTATTGATGCCAAGAGATACAATGTGAATCATGGTATTGAACAGGTGAGAATGTTTGAAGTTGCTAAAGTCTATCTTGCAGGGGACAAACTACCGCTGGAAAAGACGTGTCTGTCCATTCTAGCTGATACTGATTTTTTGACTTTAAAGGGAATAGTTCAATCCTCGTTATTAAATTTAGGTATCTTTTCAAGATGTGAATGGAGTGTATTTAGCGAACCCCGGTTGTTTGTGGATGAAAGAGCAGCAAGGATTCAATTGGGTGATATGACCATTGGATACATTGGAGAAGCAAGCAAAGAGTTGGGATTTAAAACGTCACCATGTATGGTTGAGTTGGACATG
>MHXP01000174.1 GCA_001824485.1 Planctomycetes bacterium GWA2_39_15
AAGTAATAATCACTGGGTATACGAGTGAAGAAATCTTCATAAGACATTTCCTGGTTGACTAACCCGTGTTCAACTCCAATTTCAAAGAGTCTCGTGCCAGGAAATGGTTCATAGACGCCAATCGAGGCGAAACTGGGTTTTATTTTATACAGCAATTCTAATGTTTTTTGTACATCTTCTTTTGTTTCTGTAGGTATACCCATCATAAAATAGGATGTCCAGTGAATTCCAGCCTCTCGAAAGAGCCTTGCCGCTTCTTTTGTGCGTTCCAGTGTAATGCCTTTGTCCATCAACTTTAATATTCTTTCGCTGCCCGATTCAATTCCTACTTTAATACTATTACATCCTGCCTTTTTCATGGTCATTAAGAGTTCAGAATCTACTAAATCAACTCGGGTATTGCAATCCCAATTGATCTTTACGCCCGCATCCATTAATTTATTACAAAAATCCATGACCCTTTTTCTGTTCACAGTAAAAGAATCGTCCTTGAATGTAAATTGACGGGTACCGTAACGCTCGCGAACGTACTTGATTTCCTCTAAAATATTTTCAAGAGAACGATACCTTACCTTTCTTGTCCAAATCTGAGTAGCACAGTAGGAACAACTATAGGGGCAACCACGACTCCCCATAAGCAAGCCCATATCTTCTGAAGTGTATGTGTCCAAGCCCAATAACGTTTCTCTGTCTGGGAAAGGGAGGCTATCCAGATTGTCTATGAATTTTTTTGTATTGTTGGTAACACCCTTACCTCCATCCCTACATGAAAGGCCACTTATAACGCTAAAGTCATTGTTTTTCGCACTCAGTGCATTTACTAGTTCGAGAAGTACAATTTCGCCTTCTCCGTTCACAACAAAATCAACATCTTCTGTATTTTTGAGCACCTCGTCTGGTTTTAAAGTTGCGTGCGGACCTCCAAAAACAACATGGCAGTTTTTGTTATGTTTTTTTACAAGCGAGGCGATAGTAAAGGCGGAAGCTGCCTTAGGGGTCATCACCGTTATTCCAACCACATCAGGTTGATATTTTATAAGAGTCTCAGAAATTTCTTTAATAATTGGATTTTCTGGATTCCTTAATTCTTTCAAATAAATACGATATTTTTCGGGCAATCTTGTGTAATCCATCCCTTTTGAATTCTTATTACAATCGGCATCATAGAGGGTTACCTGATGGCCAGCCTTCCTAAGAGTGGACGCCAGATAGCTTAATCCCAGAGGAAAATAGCGATTAAAATAATTAAAAAATCTATAAAAAGGTGGATCAATTAAGAGTATTTTCATTTATGCGTATTCAACCATAATTAAATTATGATGCTTTTGGCATCGACTTTTTATGTTAAGCCAGATGCCAAACCGATACTGAAACAAGTTCAGTACAAGGTTCAGCATAACAATGTAATGTTATTTGTCATTCCAAACATGCCTTATATGCCCTGAACTTGTTTCAAGATCAAAGTCTCTGGTTCTGAATCTATTATAACTTTAAAATTCCTTAACGTTAAAATAATTGTAATGGTAAAAGGCTGTGTAATCAATCCTAAACTCTTGGTGAATACTTAATAATAAAAGGATTTGTCTTAGATTTTTTTGAAAAGGACGTGGCTAAATAACTAGGGTTGAATGAAGTAGTAGCGTTTCTTTGTATTTCAGATTTTAGTTCCGCATATATCCGGGCTCTTGTTTAGTAGTTTTTTCGAGATTCACCTCTGGACTGGGCTGCAGTTGATACCTGTATCCAAATAATGCCTACTTGCATAAATCAAATTGCCTTCGTCAGTGATTTTCTAAGAAAAAACAGAACTGCAGAAGAATTGTCATTCCTGCAAAAGCAGGAATCAATATCTCTTGATTCCCATTTTCATGGGAATGACAAAGAGTGCATTTGAAATTCTATAACATTAAATTATAGTAAACGAATAAAGAATCATTTAAATACTTGATTAGCTTTGATTGTTGACTCCTCAAAATAGCTCTCTAAGGCATTAAGTAACTCTTTTTGATTCATACTCTCATGTTTATCTGTAAGAAGTGAGCATACCTGCTTTTTAATGTCTCTAAAAAAAATCCTACAATCATAAATTAACCTGGCTACATCCTGGATTTCCATGTATAATTCAAGTATATTTCCGTTTGGGTTGCTTATAGAACAACGCTCATCCCACCCCTGGCATTCCCATCTGCACACCAGATTTAAGTTCTTTTTAATAAACTTATTAAATATCGCCTGAAACCAGATACGATGATACTTTCCATCAAATTTTATGTATGCAGGTTTGCCCCAGTGTCCTTCGCATGATGACCATGTTGATATGCCAATAGAAGAAACAGATTTCACTAAACGGGCTATAAAAGGTTCCAGATCATATACACGAATTTTTGGGAGACGCTCAAATTTCTTGAATTGATTAAATTTGCCGTACCAATCACGTTCCCAATTCAAACGAAAAATATCAACAGGGATTTCATGCGTAAATATTTCAGTCAAGTATTTTGGGTTATTTATATCATATAATTGCGTATTAATATCATCAAGGTATACATGACGGTCTTGGGCAAAATCTTTGTTATCCTCATTAATAGAATCCTGGTGGGGTTTACTATAAAGTTTTTTATAATTGATATTTTGCAGTATTTCCAGGAATTCACAATCTTCTATATGCGACTCATTGCTTAACCGTACGTTTCCTGAACTGCTATCTAATTCCAGTAAAAATCCTCGTGCAGAAAAGATTTCGTAAAAACGCATAAAATGTTCTTTTTTGCCATTTGTTATTTTTTCAACAAATTTTTCTATGATGGATGTTTCCATTCGTTCGATAGAAATTTGTACATTTTAAGGCTAAGGATAAACACTTTAAATAAATTTCCTCGATATCGTCCACAAGAATCTTTAAAAATAACGTTTATTTCCATAAGCTCCTGTCCAGACTTCTGTATTGTATTGCCTCTGATATATGCTCTATTTTTATAAACTTACTCTCGTCCAGATCGGCGATTGTACGCGCTACTTTGAGAACCTTGCTGTGTCCGCGCGCGGAGAGTCCCAATTCCGTCATTGCCTGATAAAGCAGTGCTTCTGCAGGTTTGTCCAGCACACAATATTTTTTGACTTGTTTTGAAGACATCTGTGCATTCACTTTTATTGAATGATCTTTAAAGCGTTCTTTTTGCATTGCATGCGCTACCATGACTTTTCCCCTGATATCTTCAGAGGATTGCACTTCTTTCTCTGCAACAAGCTCACTATACCGTACGGCAGGCACTTCTATTTGAATATCAATTCTATCTAATAAAGGCCCAGAAACTTTTGACATGTAATTTTGTATTTGATGAGGTGTGCAATGGCACTCCTTTCGTTTATCAGTATAATACCCACAGGGGCAGGGATTCATGGCACAAACTAACATAAAATTTGCAGGATAAGTGACTGAATTTAAAGCCCGCGAAATCGTCACTGTGCCTGTTTCCAAAGGTTGTCGAAGTACTTCCAGTGTTTTTCGATCAAATTCCGGGAGTTCATCTAAAAATAATACGCCGTTATGCGAGAGACTAATCTCGCCCGGTCTTGGAAATGAACCGCCACCGATTAATCCAGCAGTGCTAATCGTATGATGCGGGGCGCGAAAAGGCCTTGTTGCAATTAATGATTGCTTTGAGTTAAGGAGCCCCACTACACTATAAATTTTGGTTGTTACTAACGCTTCATCCAAAGTGAACGGAGGCATGATTGCAGGCATACGCTGCGCAAGCATAGTCTTGCCAGTGCCTGGCGGACCCACCATGATTACGTTATGATTCCCAGACACTGCCACTGTTATAGCCCTTTTGACATGTTCCTGACCTTTTACGTCTGCAAAATCAACATCATAGCTGGAAGACTCATTAAACAACTCGTCTAGTTCAATTTTATAAGGTATGGCAGGGATAGACTTATTCAGGATTCCTACGGCGTCTGCAAGTGTTTCAACTGGAATGGTATCAATTCCTTCGATAACTGCAGCTTCTGAGGCATTTTCTGAAGGTACTAAAATTTTTTTTATTCCCAGTTCTTTACACTTAAATGCCATTGATAAACATCCTTTAACTGGACGTAGCTTGCCATCTAAAGATAATTCACCTACAATGGCATACGTTTGAATGTCAGGAACCTCAATCTGACCTGTTGCTATAAGCACTCCAATTGCTATTGGCAATTCAAAGACAGGGCCCTCTTTTTTCCTGTCCGCAGGCGCCAGGTTTATTGTCATTGTTTTATTGGGGAATCTGTAACCGCTGTTATTGATTGCCGCTTTTACTCTGTCGCGGCTCTCCTTAACTGCGGTGTCTGGCAATCCCACGATTGCTATGTAAGGCATATCGCCAGTGGCAACATATACTTCAATATCCAATAAATATGCCTCAATTCCATAAACGGCGATGCTTTTGACCTTTGACAGCATAAATTTTATTTGTTTCCTGCCAATGCGGCTTGATTTAATGCCTTAAGCAGGGCATTTATGTCCACGCCGCTCATTCCAGCAGTTTTTTCAATGCTAGCGCCACCTCCACAGCAGGAATCTACTTTAAAATTACTGAAAACAGTAATTGTTTTTGGATATTTTTTTATGACGTCATTGATGATCATATCTTTTTTTATAACTGTTTTTTCTTCCATAATTTACCTCCAAAAAGTTAAATTTTAAGTTGAATATATAAGCTATGATAACGTAAAATATAATTGAAAAGCAATGCATTTTATTGTCATGATAAGCACAAAACAGCCATTTATATTTATAAGTAATATTGAAATAGATATATTATTTTTGAAATGTGAATTTTTTGGAATAATATAATCTAAAAAATTGCCAATTTTATAAGATAAATACTTTTAAATGGTTAGGTTAATGGGATTAAATATTAATAATTTATTTAATTGGAATACCACTTGTAAGTATAGTAAAATTGTGGAAAATTACTTCAAAATTAACATAATGAACTAAAAAAGGAGAGGTATTTAGCAAATGAGTGTTATTAGAAATTCAATTAAGACATTACATCCAGCATATTTTGCAATGGTAATGTCTACAGGTATCATCTCGATTGCAGCTAACCTGCTGGGTTTTAAAAGTATTGCTTATGGTCTCTTTTACTTAAACATCGTTGCTTATGCAATCATTCTGTCATTACAGATATTAAGGGTAAAGATGTTCTGGAGTAATTTATACAGTGACCTTTCTAATCCTAAATTGAGTCTCGTGTTTTTTACTATTGTTGCAGCTACAAATGTTCTGGGTTCTCAATTTGTTTCTGTTGTAAATTACCCGGAAGTTGCAAAGATATTCTGGTATTTCGGCATATTCCTCTGGACAATCGTTTCGCTATCCACATTTAATCTCCTCTTTATAAAGTGCGATCAAAGAATCGAAATGGTAATGCACGGAGGCTGGCTAACCGCAACCGTTGGAACCCAATCGGTGGCTGTGCTTGGAGCTCTACTTGCACCGAAATTCGGGGATGTCGGGAGTTTTGTAATGTTTTCTTCCTTTGTATGGTGGATGATCGGTTCTTTCCTTTACATGGTCTTGATTACACTAATTATGTATAGACTTGTATTTTTCAAAATATCCCCTGATGCGCTAGTCCCGCCATACTGGATAAATATGGGTGCGCTAGCAATTACAACCCTAGCAGGTTCTATCTTATGCATAAACATTCCTAAAATACAGGGACCGTACGCTGATTTCCTGGGATTTACAAAAGGATTTACCTTGTTTTTCTGGTCATTCGGTACATGGTGGATACCCTTCTTGGTCATTATTGGCATATGGAAATACGTCTTTCATAAGACACAATTTAAGTACACCCCCCTTTATTGGGGAATGGTCTTCCCTCTGGGTATGTAC
>MHXP01000175.1:0-1597 GCA_001824485.1 Planctomycetes bacterium GWA2_39_15
TAAAAAATGGGGATACTAAGGTTGCTATACGGAATGAAGACAGAAAATTAAGAGCAGGTCGAAATGTCATACGGGTTTTTCAACAAAGATTCTTAGGAATACTCACATTATTTCACAAGCTCTTTTCTTTCGTTGATTATTATGTGAGAAGCTGCCGCGTAGTAACAAAACACCCGGCGGATATATATCATGCTAATGATTTGAATACCTTGCCTATAGCCTGGTGGGTTGCTAGAAAACATGGCGCAAAATTGGTCTATGACTCTCACGAACTCTACATGGAAAAGAATATGCTTAGACCTCCTAATCGTATAATTAAATTCCTGGTAGGCCGATTGGAAGCATTCCTTATCCGAAGGACAAACGCTGTAATAACTGTAAACGAATCAATTGCAGATGAACTATCCCGCCGTTACCATGTGAGCCTGCCTACCGTTGTTATGAATGCGCCCTCTCGTACAAATGGAATCGTTAGGAGTAATGTAAATCTCCTGAGAGAGGCTTTAAATGTCAGGCAAGACTATCGTCTCCTTCTCTATTCAGGATTCATAACATTCAACAGGGGTATTGAGAAGATGATACAGAGTTTGACGTATCTGCCGGATTGTTACCTTGTATTTATGGGATACGGAACGGAAAAGTACAAAAAACAGCTTCTGAAAATAATACTGCAAAGCGGACTGGAATCTCGGGTGGCTTTTTATGGGCCTGTGCCGTCTGATGATGTGATAAGGTATGCTGCGGGGGCGGATTTAGGCGTTGCTCCAATAGAAAATTCATGTTTGAGCTATTACTATTGTTCTCCAAACAAGGTATTCGAGTACATTAATGCCGGGCTTGCGGTCATAGCAAGTGATTTTCCAGAACTTAGAAAAGTAATTTACAAGCACGATATAGGGTGTACATTTGACCCCAATGATCCGCATGATATCGCACGAGCGGTAACGTATGTATTCGAAGATGCCGAACGCTGGCGCCGGATGAAACAAAATACCCTTGCCGCTTCGCAGTGTTATAACTGGGAGAACGAATCAGAGAAGCTTATCAATCTTTACAAGGCACTAATTTAATTTATGTCCATCAGCCCTGAATACTTCAAGTATCTCAATCATTTTGGCAAAACCGTAACAGTTCGTGAATTCTTTGAGAATGCGCATGCACCTAATATGATTGCCCTGCGTCATGATGTTGACCATAATCTTGATTTAGCCTTAGAAATGAGTTATTGGGAGAAAGAACGCGGCATACGTTCAACCTATTTTCTTTTACACAGCGCCGTTTACTGGAATGATTCAAGATTCATAGAAAAATGCCTTCAGATACAGGATTTTGGCCATGAAGTTGGGCTTCATCTGAACATCCTTACTGAATGGATGATAGGGAAAATAGACGACCTGTCACTTTTCCTGGGAAAATTAATTGCTCCCATTCGTAAAGCCGGTGTGCGTTTGTCGGGTATTTCTACCCATGGAGACCGACTCTGCTATGAACGGCAGTTTGTTAATTACTGGTGTTTCTCAGAGCTGCGCCCGCATGACCCCGTAAAGACGGAATCAGGGATATGTGCTGAAGGAATATTTGTAAAAGAAGAAAAATT
>MHXP01000175.1:1620-8153 GCA_001824485.1 Planctomycetes bacterium GWA2_39_15
ACCGTCTAGTCCATAAAGATGGGCGATATTTTGACCTGTGGTCTATTTCAATGAAAACGCTTGGAATTGATTACGAAGCCAGCCATGTGCCTTACGATTCGTATTATACCGATACTGGAGGAGGATGGTATAGGTCAACTAATCCATTGAAAAACACACTTACTGCCGGCAGGCATCAAATCCTGATGCATCCGGTTAACTGGCGGGGTCAACAAAAAATCTACTTCTTCCTCTCCACTGCAAGGTCAGGGTCAAAGTGGCTTGCCAACTTTCTGAAACAGGCAACTCCTCTAAAGGCACAGCATGAATTTACTTTAAATCATCGCTATAAAGCAGGAAAACTTATTGCAGAGAATATATTGCCATGCCCATGGTTTATTTACCTTCTTAATCGTTTGTTTAAAAGCAAAAAACTTGTTTTCCAAAAACGCACTGCAGCGGGATTCAGGGAGCTGGTTGATAAAACAGACGAGGTAAAGGAACTCATGATCGAAGCCAGGGCGTGGATTGATGAATTTCCAGAGGATTACGCCGAAGCAAATGTATATCTTGAGCGCTTTCTTACGATTATGGAAGACGTCTTTCCTGACGCAATACTGGTGCACCTCCACAGAGGTCCGAGAAATGTAATTAGGTCTATTCTCAACCGCAAGTGGTATAACACTCCTAAAGACAATAAACATCCTATTATGAAAGATAAAGAATGGGATGGTCTCACGCAATTCGAAAAGGCATGCTGGTACGTTCGGCAGACTAATGAATCGCTTATTCGTTCGTGTCAGCACAGGCTTGTTTACGAGAAGATGGTTAGCGATCCGTGTTATTTAACTGAACAACTAAAGTCTTTGGATATTCCTGTGTTTCCACGCCTGGCAGAACCAGAATTCAATAAAAAGATTAACGTTAATTACAGCTATGAATTTCCTGATTATGCTGAATGGTCGACGGAAAACAAGGCGGCATTTCATTCCATTTGCGATCCTGTAAACGAGGCATTAGGATATGAAATTAAGCATGGTGAAACGCCTGATCAATCTCTGCATCTTGAAAGTAAAATCATAAGCGATAATAGAAAGATTTATAGTGAAAATCTACCCGAAATTGTCTTTGAAACTGATTATCGTAAAATTCAACACGATTTATACTCATCAAAAAGCTGCAAGGTTAAAAATAGCGGGGATGGAATTGAAATTTTACCCAAAGCAGGCAAACGTTCGTATTTTTTAATCGGTGGTGGAAAGTGGCACTATGTCAAGGGAGAGGAAGGATGGGTGTCGAAAATGGGACATTACTATCAGGGTGTTCTGGATTTAGAAATTTACCAGGATTTGTCTATTATCCTCATTTGTTTGATGTATAATATGAAAGGCAATCTGATCGCTAAACGTCCTCTAAGACAAATTAAACACGTATCAATACCCTGTAAATTTTCCTTCAAAGTCAGAGGCGATGCCAAAAGATTCAATATCGCCTTATATTTTCCTGCATCTGATTTATCAGGTAAAATGAAGATGAAAACAATCCGAATTGAAAAGATGCCTTTATAAAGTTTTCGTGAAAGGTATGTTAAGAGGGAAGCTGTTAAACGTGTCATTCCAAAAAAATTTTATTTTGTATCTGTGTGCCTTAGTGTCCGGGTAGTTCAAAGATGAGAATAGGAATAGTCAGTTACTGGTTTAATAGGGGTCAGGCAACTGTCAGTCGGTATATCAGGTCGATTTATGATAAGCTTGGTCATAAAACCTTTGTCCTTGCGCGTCCCACGAAAGAGAGCTTTTATCTGCCTAAATTCATTGATACTACAGATGTGTGGAATCAAACCAACATTACACCTGCTTCAAGTTATAACATCCCTCTGAAAGAATATACTAAATGGATAAAGGACAATTCTATAGAGATTATATTTTTCGACCAGAACTACCAGTTCAAAGAGATTGCAAAAATACGCGCTCTAGGAGTTAAGACCGTCACGAGATTCGTCTGGGAGTCATTTGGTGAAAAACACGTAAAAGGCGCCAGAAAGGCTTTTGATATTATCTACTCTTTGAACAAATGCGAACAGGTACGATATGCGGCCTTAGGCATTAACAGTCCCTGGATACCATGGGGTTGCCATCCTGAGCTTATTGCGATAAATTCAAAAAGACGGGAAGACGGGATATACTTCTATTACCCAGGCGGTTATTTATCGAAGCGCAAACCCACAAAAACCGTAATCCAAGCCTTTTGCAAAGTGCAATCGCCATTGATCAAGCTAATTATCAAAACTCAGCATGAGGAAAAGAGGGATGAGTTAATTGGGCACGTAGACACTTCCGATCCAAGGATTAAAATAATTAATGGTGATATATCAACACAAGAATATTATAATTTATTTGCATCCTGTCACGTATGTCTCGCCCCAAGCAGGTGGGAGGGGTTGGGATTGCATTTGTATGAAGCGGTTGCATTTGGTATGCCTATTATTACCAACAACAATCCTCCAATGAGTGAAATTGTGCAGAATAATTACAATGGATTGCTTGTTAAATCATATCAATCAGGTTATGCAGAATCAGGGATTGCTGCATACGAGCCTGATACTGATGATTTAAGCCGTGCTATTCAGCATTTATCAGAACATGATATGATTGACAGGTTATCGAAGAATACACGTGAATTACGCAATGTAATGTCGTGGGACAAAACCACTGTTTCCTTTAAAGAGCTCTTAGACCTATAATTATATGGCTTGCAGGGAGAATACTCAATGAACGTTTTTATTCAAGGAATGCGCAGGTCTGGCACGACAATCTTATTTGACATCTTCTGGGAGGATGGTAATTTCGACTGTTACTACGAGCCGCTAGCAGCAGCAAACAAAGAAGCACTTGGCGGTGGCAGTGGTGTCCATTCCGTTGACTACTTTGACAAAATTAGAGATTGCCGAAAAACATTTATGCTTAGGTATCAACAATTAGAAAATGTGGATTTATTAAACTACGGCGCACCACGTTTACCGATATTAGAATTTGAATCAGATGTGCCTGATTATGTGCGGGAGTATATCAAGTTCATGATTTCACAGTCAGAACATACCTTAATAAAGTTTACCCGTATATATTGCAAAGTTCGTGTGCTCTGGGAAATCGATCCCGCAGCTAAATTTATCCATGTTGTGCGCGATCCACGTTCAGTGACCGCCTCTTACCAGTTCGGAAAGAATCAAAAAAACAAGAATAGATACCCGAATGAGAAGGTTTTTTTCAAAAAGAAATCCAATTATTCTGCATGGAGTAGTTTCCCGTTTTCTGAGTTTATATTAAACACCCCAGAATATTCACACCTCAAAGAATCTGAAGATTTCATGAGAATTCTCATTTTGTGGAAATTTAAATTCAGAAAAACACATGATACAGGCAAGACTCTGTTCGGAGAGAACTATTTACTGCTTCGCCACGAAGACTTACTAACTGAACCGGAACCAACACTGAGATCTCTATACAATTTTCTAGGAAGACCTCTCCCTGATAATGTTTTAAATTGGGCATTAGAGAAGGTTAACTCCAGGTCCAATCTCTTTGCTCCAGACAATCCCCTTTGGGGCAAGGCTTTTAAGAAGCTCAACATGGATGAAGAGTTGAGTATCTCTGGGTATAAATATTAGCGAAAGGGATACAAGGCATAAATACATTTAAAATGAAACCATTTATATACATCGCTTCATTAAGAAGAACTGGATCGACAGTACTCAGTGAGGCACTTACATTACTGCCGTACTCATTCATTTTCTTGGAGCCAAAGTTTGGCGAAGAAAAGTTTTCCATCAAAAAAAGAGATGCCGAGATGTTTTTGAAACACGGCATAGACCTCGAAGCCTTCAAAAATAATTGGTCAGGAAATAAGCAAAAATACATAATTGAGGCATTCAAAAGAGAGTTGATGCCACACCTCGCATCATACGTTTCACAGGTTGGAGTAAAGGAAATTCATCATGATGGATGGAGAAAATATATTCAATATTTTCCTGAAATGAAGATTTTGCTGACAGGGCGTGATCCAAGGGATATATATATTTCGCTCTTCTATAGAGTAAAAAGTGGCAAAGGGAACTTTTCAGGTACATTTTGTCCTGGAGCAGTCGCAGATGATTTGAACAAGGAGTTTCAAAAACAGCTTGAAATGCACAAAGAAACTGATTGTTTAAAGATAAGATACGAGGATTTATGTACGAACGAGAATTTATTTGATAAAATTCTTACTTTCGTCGAAAGCGAGATCCCTGCGATTGGCGACATTGGTAGTTTCAATGCTTTAAACCCAAAAAGGCAAGATGAGTATGAACTCCACGGAGACCAGATCACTGATAAGAGAGTCAATCGCTGGCATCACGAATCGGATAAAAATCTAGTAATGGAAGCACAAAAAACATTTGATTTGATGCCGGAGTATTGTGAATTTTGGGGATATTAAAAACACAAGTGCGTTGTTCAAGTGGACGATCTTCAACTGTAAATGAAACAATCACTTGCCAGCAAATCAGGGGTACAGCAAAACATGAAATATAATACTCTCCCTCCTTGTGGTAGATCTTTTTGTGTGTTGAGCATAGCAGGCTGCCATTGTTTCTTGGGTAACATTAGATGCCATAGGTTATTTTCGAGAAATCAATATCTGAATTTTTGAATAGGGACAAAATGTATGGATGTCTTCTTTACCACCGTTGTTCGTCAGGCACCTATTACGCAAGGTGGTGAGTTAGTGCGTGTTGACTGGACAACCAAAAAGGTGATTGCAAAGAAGCCTTTGATTCCAACCGATCCACCCATTACAGAAAAGGATGATCCAAATTCTAGGGGCAATGCTCGTGGCGGCCGTGGTATTATTAGGCAAGGCGATACTCTTTATGTTGCCATATACCATAGCATACTCCTTTTCAATACCGCACTTAATTCAAAAGGTAAGATAACAAACAACCTCTTTGTAGGTTTGCATGAGATGTATCACAACGAGGACACGGTCTGGTTAGCTTCAACGGCAATAGATGGTGCTATTCACATTGACCTTCAAGGTAATCTTCTTGAAAGCTGGTGGCCAAGGGAAAACCGTAAGCTTCAGCAACTTTTTGCCCTGGATTCGCTACCGATCAACAAAACTATAGACAACCGGATGCTGTGGCTGCATGTCCAGCCAAGCAAACAGCCAGGTCACACACATCTTAACGCCGTGGCAGTTCGCAAAGGACAGATGTGTGTACTTTTAAACAGATTTGGTCTTGTTTATAACACTATAACCGATAGTATTTTAATTGAAGATCCTTCTATAATAGGATGTCACAATCTCGTATTTCTTGGTGATAAGATACTTATCAACGATAGCAAGGGTAAAAGGGTGGTGGTCTACTCGCAAGATGGAAAATTCATTAACGAAATCGATCTCTTATCTTTCCCAGAAATTTTGGCAATCCATAATGCAGATATTGATAATTACGAAGAAAAAAGACGCCTTTTCGTGCGGGGATTGAGTCCGATTGATGACAAAAGAATTCTTGTTGGATTCTCTCCTGCTACAATCGTTGAGATCGAATTATATAGTGGCCGCCTCCTTGACGTATACCAATATTCTAAGGATGTTGCGGTATGCGTGCACGGATTACTAGCCTGGACATAGCGTTGGATAAAATAAAGTTTTAGAATTTGTTTGAATCTGTGAATCAATGTATCACAAATCCGATTGGAGAATTGTCTCACCAAAAACAATCAGCCATGACGAATCAATGTATACCCTATACAAGTCGAATATCAGAATATGCCTTTATTACCTATTTTTTCATACTTTCATTTTTCCCATTCAACGCAGACATCGTTAAATCCCTCTGTCTCTTGATCGTGATAAGTTGTTGGATCATACTGGCAATATCTGAAAAGAGAATCCTGTTTGCTAAAACAACACTCAATATTCCTATCTTTTTATTTCTTATATGCTCGTTCTTTGCCTCTTTCCATTCAACCTATATCAAAGATAGTTTTCATACCGTATTGTTTGACTATCTCCCATACTTTATTACCTTTTTTTGCATGGTAAATACAATACGTGGGCAGGAACAAATCCAGCGGATCGTAAAAGCTATGCTTATTACCTGTGGTTTGGTATGTGCTTATGGATTATATGCCTATTACACGGGAATTGCTGTTCACGCAAATAGACTTGTAGCCACCTTTGAATACCCTTCCCGAATAGCAAAATACATCTCACTCTTACTGCCTGTGGCAGTTTGTTTGTTCTTTTACTACAAAAATATTTCAACCCGTTTGTATATAGTTCTTCTGATATTAATATGTAGTTTTTCATTGATCTTAACCATGAGCAGGGCGAGCTGGGTAGCCATTTTTATTACTATACTATTTATCTTTTTTGCCGTTAAAAGAAAATATTTATCGTTTATTTTTATCGGTGTGTGTGCGTTATTTATTTGTATTTTGCCTTCTAAATTTATAGCGCATGCAAAAACCATTACACAGGTTAAAGAATTCTTCTCATCTGAAAAAATTCTT
>MHXP01000176.1 GCA_001824485.1 Planctomycetes bacterium GWA2_39_15
ACTTTCTTTGCAGATTTAACGTCTAAAACATTGTATTTTCTTTTGATAGCGACGGTTGTTTTTGTAAGCATGATAATATGAGATGATGATGATAGGAAATTGCTTTTTCCAATTAGGAGCGTTAGTTTAGCAAAAACAAAGAAAAGTGCAAGCTTTTTTTAATTTTTTCAGCAACATTAAAAATCAAAAGAAAGAGAAATGGGAAAGAATGGTTTTTCATTTATTTCAGTGCCAAACTATGAGATGCTCCACAAGCAATAGCAATGACATCGCTGAGTCCACTTACCTGAACAGTGGTTGATTTATTCGAAAGTGTCCCATCTCCCAATTGACCATATCCATTCCATCCCCACGCCCAGACTGTGCCGTCAGATTTCAGTGCCATACTGTGAGAATGTCCACCTGCGATGGCAACAACACCGCTGAGTCCTTTGGATTCGTTAACGCCTCAGTCGTTACATTACCTCCCTGAATATTCTCATCAGCAGACAGGCGAACGCTTGCTATCGCTAATAATGAAAACAAAACCACTGTGCCGTAAAAAATACCATATCTTCTGTGTGAAAAAGTAAACACAGGCTTCATTTGCAACCTCCTTTCCTTTAAATCATTATTGTAGGGACAGAAATTTCCATACTCAAAAAATCCCAATGCTTGTATTGAACCCTGTTCAGTATTGTGATTCTTAAGTCATACCATGTGAAGTCGAGGAACGAGCATTGTCTAGGAATCTAACTTTACTCAGTGTGACACCATTCCGAGCGAAATCGAGGGACTATCGGGAGCGAGGAATCCGACTTGTGATGTTTGTCACACAGCAGTAAGGGTATATCTATTCTTATTATTACTGAATGTTAAGTGAAATTTATTGTGCTGGATTGATAAATTCTGTTAATGAACTCTTCGTCATTATTTTTAATCTTTATTTTCAAATTGATTTTAGTAAGCTCTTTTATTATTTTGAATTACATTTTACTATTTTATGCTGTTAAAGCTTTAAAAATCTTTGTAATATTTGGTTATATTTTTTCGATATCTAACCTTTGACATTTAGTATTTTTCTCCATGTTCCCTGTGGTAAATTTTTTAACAAAAGGAATAGTATATTATGGAAAAAACATTGATTATATTAAAACCAGACGCACTTCAACGCCGGTTGCTTGGAAAGATTATATCGAGATTTGAAGAGAAAGGATTTCAAATAGCCGGCTTAAAGATGATTCAAATCTCGGATTCGCTGGCAAGAAAACACTATGCTGCGCATGAAGGTAAGGATTTTTACGAACCGCTGATTAAATTTATAACTGCTGCACCAGTAATAGTCATGGTGTTAAAGGGGAAAAATGTTATAGAAATAGCCCGTAAGATGATGGGGGCAACCTTTGGCTCTGAGGCTGAACCTGGCAGTATTCGCGGTGATTATGCCGTCAGCAACCGTTTTAACCTGATCCACGGTTCAGATACTCCCGCCTCTGCCGAAAAGGAAATTGGTATCTTCTTCAAGAAAGAAGAACTCTTTGAATACAATCCGACTGATTTACAATGGATTTACGATATGTCAACAGGAGACATTGTTTAGAAATCCCCCCAAAGTCCCACTCTTCTAAAGGGGAAATTTAAAAATCCTTTATGGGAAAGGGGCTAGATGGTAGGTAATTCCTTATAAGTTGTGTTCAATAAATGGAATTGCTAAATTCAATGTGATTTTAAGAACTGCCTGAAAGTTAATAATGCGTTGACGCATGTCTTCATAAATCAAACGGAATAGTTTGTCATTTCTGCCGAATTAAACTATCCACCCTTTCCACCATTTCCCTCATTATTTGCTCTAATTTAAGCCTATGGTGTTCCATCTCTTCTTCGCTGATATTGGGTGGAATGTGTATGGGGTCTCCGTACAGCATCAATGCCCGTGAAAATGGTTTAGGGATGCGAAATCTATCCCAACTGGGAAGCTCCCAATAACTGGACAATCCAACTACCACAGGAATAACAGGCAATTGTGTCTTTTTGCCAAGATATATAACGCCGGTCTGCACAACAAACCGTGGACCACGGGGTCCATCAGGCGTAATTGCCACGGGACAGCCTTCTCTAATCTTATCAACCAGCGCTTTTAAAGCCCTTATGCCTCCCCTCGTAGTTGAGCCTCGGATAACGCCAAAACCAAGCCTTTTAATCACCTGCGCAATATATTCACCGTCGGAGTGCTGACTGATGAGCACCTGTATTTTGCTTTTTCTGCCTACATAGGCCGGGATAAGCATCATACAATGCCAGAATGCATAGACAGCCTGAATCGTCTTGGTTTTTTCATTAAATCCCTTTGGTTCGTCATCAATACGAATGGTTAAACCCAACAATCTGATTAACCATGAACCCAGGATTCCAACAATTAAGAACTTTAATTTTTTCATTGTTTAACCATGGATAAATATAAGGCGCATTTGTTGCAGCTTACGTTGTCATTTTCACAAAAATCCTTGAATATCTGGTATAATCCCTGCTGACGCCTGGCTGAATTTACAATCTTTTTTGATGCCTTTGATTGCCCTAATATACGATTCTCCATAAATTTAGTCACACTTGTCACAGAAAGCGGCTTATAATTCCTGTACGCGAGATGTAATATCTTTTCTAGTTTAATGTCGTTGTGTCTTCTGGCATAGACAAGCAAGATGGGAATGATGACGTTAATAAAGATATTGGAGATCCTCTCCTTTCCAAGTAATTTTTGTGGTTTCACAAGCTTTTTACCAGCAAATGTGTAACGATATGACCAGAATGAGTCCTGAATATCAAGAAAGAGTGATTGGATATTTTCAATTAACATTTCCATGGTTTTATTGTCTTCTTGATAGTCTTCTATTCCTTGTTTGCGGCATAGAAAGGGCTTTTCAAATGCATTTAATATGTGTCTAAAGATACCGTAAGATGAGCATTCCGAAAGGATATTCGCCATTGCCGCAATCCTCCTTTCTGGGAAATTTGCAGGTCTCATTCCTGCATAAGTCCATTCAGTCTTTGCCATGGGAGCTTTGTCAATTTTTGTTTGGATTGCGTTCCAGGCATGTTCAATGTTGTTTATATAATTTGCCGCTTCACTGTCATGAGTTGTCATTGAATTTCCTTGTTGTGGTAATAATCCTGCCATACCCAGTAATAAAGCTTGCGTACCAAGTTTTTTTTCTTGAATAGGCGCATCCTCTGGTACTAGGTAACGGATGGTTTCCAGGGGCATACGAGAGGCTAAGGTAAGGAATGGCGCTTTGTTGTTTTTATATCCCAGCGATTCCATAATGGCTTCGTAGAGCGTTTGTTCGAAGGGGCTTTTTTCCACCCATTTTTCATACCTTTTAGCCTTTTGAAGAATACGCTCGTCCCCCGCATAATCAAGAAAACGGCCTATCCATTGTTCACTTAAATTCTGATTTTTGATTTCTGTCTGACAATGTCCTGGATTTATCCTTTCTCCTTTTAGATAGGATTCAACGTCAATTGCATCAACTAGGTCATCCAGTTCGATATCTAAATATTTTGATAAAGTTAACTGTGGAATTAGCTGCCCCGCTAAATTCTTGACATACTTACCATCAGTGTCATTCCACATAACAATGTGTAGACACACTGTGTTATAAGTTTCCTGCTTATAGTGTTGGTGTTTCGTCCAATCAGATGTAAACACATGAACCTCGACATTACCTTTGGTAAGCCCTTTTCCTTCCAGCAAAATTTCAGCATGTTTGAAATCAGGACCGCCCTCTGAATTCCACCGTCCTGGTGAAAGAACTTCCATACGTAAACCGTCATCGGTATAGAGTGCTTCTTTTTTGATATGCTGTCCAAACCAGACGCACCGAACCAGTTCTTCTTTGATTAGCTTTTCCGTGCCTTCCAGGACAAATAGGGGTGAACTACCTTTCGCCAACATGTCTTTTGTCTCAGTATAAAATGAGTTCACGATCTGTTGATAGGAAGGTGAAAAACAATTTGTAGGATAGTTGATGAGGTTGAGCATTTAAAAAGTCTTTATCTATGGTTTTTAACAAACAAGGTTAGGGTTTAAAAGTGATCACAAAAGTTAACCACTGAGGCTCTGAGACACGGAGAAAAAAACTTTTGCCAATGCAAACTAAAAACTACTTATTTCTGTGCCTCTGTGTCTCTGTGGTTACAAACGTTATTCATACCCTAACTTCCTTAGCTTGCTTTTGTCTTTCCGCCATTTCTCCATAACCTTTACCCAGAGTTCCAGGTACACCTTCCTGCCCGACTGTTTCTCTATTTCTTCACGGGCAATGACGCCGACTCGCTTAATTGCTTTGCCGTTTTCCCCGATTATAATACCTTTCTGTGAATCGCGTTCCACATAGATAATTGCCTTGATGAAATCCTTTCCTTCCCCCCGTTCTTTGAACTCTTCAATATCAACCGTTGTAGAATAAGGAATTTCCTCACCGTAAAACTCAAAGACCTTCTCTCGGATGATCTCAGAAGCCATGAATCTTTCGTTGTAGTCGGTCATGTAATCCTCAGGGTAGAAAGGTTCTCCTTCAGGTAAATATTTCGCAATAAGGGTAAGCATCAGGTCAAGATTAGTTCCATTTAAAGCTGAAACAGGTACAATCTCGGCAAATTTGAATTGTTCGCTGTAAGCAGAAAGGATCGGTATCAGGCTGTCTTTTTTAACCAAGTCTATCTTGTTAATGGCCAAAATTACCGGGATACTAAGGTGTGATAATTTTCCAAGAAACTCCTTGTCCTTATCAGTGGGTGGCTCAAAAGACTCTACCATCATCAAAACCACATCCGCATCTTTTATGGCATCGTAAGCCTCTCTCACCATATATTTTTGCAGTTCGTATTTTGGTTCCATCATCCCAGGTGTATCGTAAAAGACAATCTGATAATCTTCCTTAGTTAGCACACCCATGATTTTTTTCCTGGTCGTTTGTGGTTTTGGGGTAACGATGGATAACTTACAACCCAGAAAATCATTAATCAGGGTTGATTTACCCACATTTGGTTTGCCCACAATGGCTACATAGCCTGATTTGAATGTTTTTTTATCTGATTGCATAAAATATCTTCCGCAAAATTACCTGTATATAAAGGTTTGTTTTGATTAATAGGATGCTTAAAGTTATGGCATTTGTTAGCATTTTTATGGCATTCTAAACTTAAAATTGCATCGAATCAAGTATTTTAGCAATTATACAAGTAAGGCAAAACGTAACAAAATAAAGATATTCTGAAGGAACATAGAAAAATCAAGTACTTCTGGTCAGAAGAAGCTGACGAGGCATTGCAGGTAGCTTGGCATCTTTTTGAAAAATGAGATTACTCCTATTCCCTTTTCTTTGGACATCTTGCTATTGAATTGAAAAGTTGTTAAAGGCTGTTTATGTAGTTAAAAAGGGTGAACAAGCTCCCTATATCCATAATCTTAAAAGATTAGCAGAGATGACAGATGTCCCATTAACTGAGGAACGGAGAGACCAGCTTATTAAGCTTACAGCCTTTAATCTGGAGTCAAGATATCCTGATGAGAAACGCAGTTTCAGAAAAAAATGCAATGAAGCTTTTACTAGAAAGGAATTAGACCAAATAGAGGAGATATTTAAGTGGCTAAAGTTAATGCTTTAATAATAGATACGGTTAAAAGATTTCTCTCTAAATTAAAGGAACAAGGTATTCATATAGAATCTGCATATATCTTTGTCTCCTATGTGAAAGGGACAGAGAATGCGTGGAGCGATATTGATGTTGCAGTTATTTCATCAGATATTACGGACGACCGTCTTGAGGATGGGCAGATTGAAGAGGATTTACAAAATGGAAAGGCAGAAAGAATATTACGTTTTCAAGAAAATGTACCTTACAACAAATGCCGCTGAGACCAGATGGAATGCCCAGTGTATCTGATGCGTCTTGCCGCTGACCAGTTTTAATATGGAATACGAAATAAACCCAAATGCCAGACCTTCTGTGATACTCAGAGAAAAGGGCATAACAGCAAGGGTTAAAAATGAGGGTAGCGCCTCGGTTGTATCCTCCCAATTTATTTTTTTCACGTTAAACATCATCATACTTCCCACTACGATAAGGGCGGGCGCAATGATGGGGTAGAGGAAGTTTCCTTGAGGAGTTTGGTAGCCGCCGCCAATCATTTTTATCAGGGGATAAAACAGCAGGGATAAAAGGAGCAGACAGGCTGTACAAAGATGATGTACGACATCGTCAGAAAGGTGGTTGTACCCGTTACA
>MHXP01000177.1 GCA_001824485.1 Planctomycetes bacterium GWA2_39_15
ATTTAATTCCGATAGATGATAAGAATTCAGCGGCCTTTATGGAGAATGCCCTGACGACATCTTCTGGTTTGTCCCCGTACGGGGCATGGAGAGTATCAGCAAAATAAATAAATTCCTCGTTTGGTAGTATTTTGATTATTTCGGCGAGGACGGATATGCCGCCGATACCGGAATCAAAAACACCTATGGGGAGTTTAGCGCTTGGATTGTCCATGAAAAGTGTATTTACAATTTGCATTGAAAATTCTCATTCACACATAAAATTATGTGCGATAGGCATTCTTCTGCCCGATCCAAAAGCCTTAGACGTTACTTTAATGCCCGGGGCAGCCTGCCTTCTCTTGTATTCATTCCTGTTCACCTTTCTGATAACCTCGCGTACAATCTTTTCGTCGAACCCCATACGAATAATCTCACCAATACTTTTAGCATCCTCTACGTACGCCTTCAGGATACCATCCAGAATGTCATAAGGGGGTAAAGTGTCCTGGTCGAATTGATTTGGTTTTAATTCCGCAGAAGGCGGCTTATCAATAGAATTCTGTGGGATAACTTCTCTTTCTCGGTTTATGTATCTGGCCAATTCATATACCATTGTTTTTGGAATGTCTGAGATCAAAGCCAGTCCACCGCTCATGTCTCCATACAGGGTACAATAACCCACAGCCAGTTCGGATTTATTACCAGTCGTCAGTACAAGGTATCCATACTTGTTAGAGAGTGCCATAAGAATATTGCCACGGATGCGTGCCTGCAAGTTTTCTTCGGCAATATCAAATGGACGGTCTTTAAATTCTGTTTTCAGGATGTTCTGATATGTTTCAAAAACATCTTTAATCGGTATTGTCTTATAGATAATCCCAATGTTTTGAGCAAGTTTCACAGCATCATCAATGCTGCCCCGCGAGGAAAATTGAGATGGCATGAGTACTCCTATAACATTATCCCTACCCAGTGATTCTACAGCCAGTGCCGCTGTTACAGCAGAATCAATGCCTCCACTCAATCCAACAATCACTTTCTTAAAACAACATTTTATTACATAATCCCGAAGTCCCATTATTAACGCTTTATGGACGGATTCGATAGGGGCGTATGCCTTTGGTTGCGCCTGTACCGTTGGGTTCTCAATATCAACCACCATCAAGTCTTCTTCAAAAGCGGCCGCCTGTGCAATAAGTTTACCCTCGGCATTTATTACAGTGCTATTTCCATCGAAGACGAGGTCGTCATTCCCTCCAACCTGATTTACATATACAAAAGGAACTTTATATTTTACTGCATCGTGGATGAGCATACGCAACCTTATTTTATCATGTTTTCCAACGGCAAAAGGCGATGAAGAAATATTTATAATAACATCAGCCCCGTTAGATACCAGGTCTTCTATGGGATCTTTTTCATATAAGGGACGTGTCCAGAATTCTTCATCGTTCCATATATCTTCACAGATAGATATGCCTAGCGTATAGTCCATGAATTTTACAGGAGAAATGGTGTATGCAGGTTCAAAGTAACGGCATTCATCAAAAACATCGTACGTCGGCAGGAGTGACTTGTGATGAATGGAAATAATCTTTTTGTCCTGAATGAACGCCGCTGCATTGTGGACAAGCTTGCCATGGGGACGTTTGTTTTTATCAACAAAGCCAATAATTGCAGAAATGCCGGATACGCTGCGGGTTATTTTTTCTAAAGCCTTTAAATTTTCATCTACAAATGCGGGAATGTCCAGAAAATCCTTTGGCGGATAACCTGTAATGGCTAATTCCGGGAATACGACAAGATCGGCATTTTTACTCCTGGCATGGTCAATGGTTAAACGGATTTTTTCTATATTGTTTTGAAAGTCGCCTACTGTTTGATTAATCTGTGCCAGCGCAATTTTCATTCTTTTATTTTGAACGCAAAGGAACGCAGTTTGTCAGAATATTCAATGTAAAAAGGCGTAGCGCACCCAACAAAAATGGCAAGGATGGGTTCGCTTCGCTTAACCCATCCTACTTACTTTTATGTCTGTTTCCTAATTTAATATGTGGTTTCGTGTTTATCAAATAAATTTTACGTCATATTAATACTTCTGAGTACTCTTTCGGCCTCTTGCCTTTTTGCCTCAAGCCCCTGGCTTTTGATTACAGGATAAGCCTGAGCGTCCTTTAAGCGTCTGAAAGGTTCTGGTAAGTGTGCAAGGTTATCTGATGCAGTGCGCTGGATTTCATAAATCGTTGGCAAGGTATAGCATATTTTACCTTCTTTCATAACAGGTATCAAGAGAGGAATTCCTCCAATCTTTTCACCTTCAAGCCCAATCACATCTTCCATAAAATTGCCTTCTCTATCAACAGTGCGGTATACCTGTTTCTTGCACGGATACGTAAGTTTATCTTCACTGAACTTCATCCTCGGAATGGATTTTCCATCATATTCCTGCTCAACTAATTTATAGATTCCGCCCAGCGCTGGGGCATCTTTTGACGTTACCATTTCTGTACCCACGCCAAAAGAGTCTATAAGAGCGCCTTTTCTTAACAAATCGTCTATGCGATCTTCGTTCAAGTCGCCGCTTGCAACGATCTTGACATGCTGCAATCCTTCTGTATCCAAAATCTTTCGTACATCCTTGCTAAGTTTAGTCAAGTCGCCACTATCAATACGGACGCCCTTCAGTTTTTTACCGATCATGGCTGCATGTTTCGCCCCAACCAAGGTATCATACGTATCAATAAGCAATGTAGTGTCATCTGGAAATACTTCGTGAAATTTATAGAAGGAGTCTTGTTCATTTTCAAATGCCATTACCCAGGAATGTGCAATAGTCCCAACGGCAGGTATGCCCAGCTCATAAGCCGCAAATACATTGGAGGTACCATTACAACCGCCTATAAAACTAGCCCTTGCTGCCAGAACACCAGCCTGCGGACCGTGGGCGCGGCGTGTGCCAAAATCAATCACCTCGCGGCTTTTGGCAGCGTAAACAACCCTAGACGCTTTCGTTGCTATTGATGTCTGGAAGTTGATTGTCGAAAGAAGATACGTTTCTATAATCTGTGTTTCAATAATTGGCGCTGAAACCCGAATCAAAGGTTCATCTGCAAATGCAATATTTCCTTCGGGTATAGCGTAAACGGTACCGCTGAAAGTAAAATTCTTTAAATATTCAAAGAACCCATTACTAACATTGTTAAAGGCGGGCAATTCTCTTATAAATTTAACTGCCTCTGTTGAAAATTTAATATGTGTTAGGTAGTGAAGCACCTCTTCCAAACCTGCGGTGATTAGGTAAGAACGATTTTTGGGCAAGTGGCGGACGAACAATTCAAAGGTTGCAACATCTTGCATTTTCTGGTCAAAATACCCCGCCGCCATAGTAAGCTGGTATAAATCGGTAACAATACCAAGCGATTCTTCAGTTAAGAAAAGGGATTTTGGTCTATTCATTTACGAAATATTACTACTAAATTAAATCATGGTCAAGCAAAAGCCTTTACAACCCTAACTGTATTGCTTTAGTATTGCAATATAATACTTGAAATATTACAATCATTTAAAATGTTTTACGAAGATATTTTTAGACAATCGCTTCAAAATCTTTATCCAAAAGAGAAAAAATAAATCAAAGAAAAAGGTAAATAGCTCAATTTGAAGCCGGAAAAACTAATAAACGTGGATAATTTATCAGGAAAACGTATATTGATAACCTCAGGGCCAACGAGGGGTTATTTAGACGCCGTTAGATATATCAGCAATAAGTCTACTGGTAAACTGGGAGCTACTATTGCTATTGAAGCGCTCAACAGAGGTTCTTTTGTCACCTTTGTTTATGGAACAGGCAGTATTACACCAGATGTTACTTTATTAGACAAAGATTGTGACAGCCGACTTACATTTATTGAGATAGAAACAGTTGATGAGTTGTTAGCCACTCTTCAGGGAAAATTAAAAGATAAGTCATTTGATGTCATTGTACATGCTATGGCAGTGCTGGATTACACCCCTGCAAAATGTACTAATGGTAAAATAACCTCTAACAATGACAAACTAACTGTAACTTTAGTAAAAACTTCAAAGATTATAAAGCTAATAAGGAAGTCATGGCCAGATGCATTTCTAGTAAGTTTCAAATTAGAGGTAGGCTTGTCAAAAGATGAGCTTGTCGAAAAGGCGTATGCATCATTGATAGAAAATAGCGCAGATTTAGTTGTAGCCAATAATCTTAATGATATTGCAGGAGATAAGCACCGGGCATATCTGATTAATTCAAATAAAAAAATTGTGTCGCGGTGTGAAACCAGGCAAGACATATCAAACAAACTGATGGATATAATATCGAAACAATTAATGCCTGTGAAAGTATAAATACTCTGTTATCAAACAGAAAACACACATATTTTTGAATGGGGATATCTCCTTAGCTGGTGTTACCCCTAAACAAATTATTAATCATTTTGCCCACATGAAATACCTTTGTATTTTATAACACTATACACTTGCATTGGTTTATTAATCCCTTTTAGTTTTACATTCCCAATTTCTTCTACTTCTATCATATTTTCTATTCCTTTTAGCGTGCTTGCTGTAATCAAGATTTGACCTGCCTTGGCTTCCAGTTGCAATCTGTGTGCAACGTTGACCTGGTGGCCTATAACAGTGTAATTCATCTGGGCTTCTGAGCCGACATTCCCAACCGTAACATACCCGGTATTTATGCCAGAACATATATCAATATTGCTGCTGCCATATTCGAGCCAGTGCTTGCGCAGTTCCTGAGTTATTTTACGCATATCTATAGCCATTCTGACTGCCCGTTCAGCGTTATTTTCATAATTGATTGGATCACCAAAAAATATAAGGATACCGTCTCCAATGAATTTGTCTATTGTACCTCCATGTTTAAAGATGAGCGCCGTCATCTCGGAGAAATATTCATTTAATAAGGTTACAGTATCTTCTGGCTCCATTCTCTCAGATGCCTCAGTAAAACCTTTTAGATCAGAGAAGCAAATTGTCAGTAATTTTCTTGCGTTAACGAGGTATCTATCGCTACCTTCGGAGATGATGGTTTCTGCAATTTGTGGAGAGACGTACTTTTTTAATCGGCTTGTCCTCTGAATTTCTTCCACCTGTCTTTTCACTTTATCTTCCAGGGATCGGTTGAATTCCTCTATCAATTTATTTCGTTCTTTAAGGGTTTTATTTAGCTTAACATTTTCTAAAATATTTTTGTAAGATTCCACTGCGCCTGCTATGGTATCGAGTAGTTGCTCCGGATCGCCACCTTTAACCACATAGGCGTGCGGTCGAAAGTGCCTGCGTATGTCGATTCTTCTTTCTCTTTCATCGTAACCTGTATGAAAGACGATGGGTATGTATTGATTCTTAGTTTTGATAACTTCAAAGACTTCCAGCCCTGTCATATCTGGCATATTGATATCCAGTATGACTGTGAAGACAGTATCGTCAAATTTGTAGATAGCTTCTTTTCCACCACTGCAGGTCAGGACATTATATTCTTCTTCAAGGATCATGGCAGTGGTTTGTAATATAGACGAGTCGTCATCTACTAACATGATACAGGTTTTGTTTGGCATCTCATTTTTCATTTTTTATTCTCAAGTTTTTGCAATCGGTAATTTGACTATAAAACTGGCGCCTTCCCCTTCTTTGCTTTTTAAATCAATACTCCCTTCATGTCTTTGTATGATATTAGAACTGATAGCCAGGCCCAAGCCCATCCCTTTAGGTTTTGTGGTAAATAGGGGGTCAAATATCTTATTTTTAACACTATCAGGGATACCGCATCCAGTATCTGAGAAGGTGATGGCTAAAAAGTCATTTTCACCTTGCGCTTGAACAGTTAATTGACCGCCAGCACTCATAGCATCACAGGCATTCTGGATCAGGTTTGTAAACACCTGTTCTATCTGAGTTGCATCAACAAGTACCAATGGTAGAGATTCTTCCAACTGTATGATGTGTTTGATTCCTTCCGGTATTTTAACTCTTGAAAGTGAAGATTCAATAATGGATCGAATATTTGATGGGGATACTGTAGGTTTTGCGGTTTTAGAGAATCCCAGCAGGTCATTAACAACTTTTATGCCTCTTTCAGTTTCTTTCTCGATTATTGTTATTAATTCATTTAACGATTGGTTATCATTTAGCGCTCTATTATTGGGCACCTTCTTTTTTATGATAAAAACTGCGTTTCTAATTGCGCCCAGTGGATTTCGCAATTCGTGCCCTACACCAGATGCTAATTTGCCAACAACAGCTAATTTCTCAGAGCGTACGAGGCGTTCTTGCGCTTCGTTCAATTGTTCATTTGTTCTGACCAGTTCTTTAACATGTTCTCGCAACTGTGCCATAATCTTTTCTTTTTCATCATAAGATACCTTGAGCGCCCTGGTCATTTGATTGAAGTTTACTGAGAGTTGTCCAATCTCATCTTTAGAGCGGATATCTACATTTTTTGTAAGGTTTCCCCTTGCAATATCAAGAGTAATATTTGCCATATGTCGCAGCGGAGAAATAAAGTATTTAGTAAGAAAGAATGTAAGGACTATCCCACCTGAAATGATAATTAATCCCATTGGAATAATTATTCGCCAGATGATTTTTCTAATCTTTTCATTTAACTTGTATGTGGATAAACCAATCTGAACAAAGCCTAAACCTTCTTGTGCAGTCATATTGGTGGCCTCAGTTTCTCCCAGAAGCTGTGCAGCAAATTTCTCCTCTGAGAAAGTCTGCGTCTTAAAGATGTGAACTGAAAAATCATAAAATACCATTCCTGAACATATAATCTTGCGGATACTGAGTGATACATCTGGATTTTGGAAGGTTTCTATAACACGTGCGCCACCTCTTGTCCACCTTAGCTTGCTATAAGGTACATTTGTAATATTAGAATCTAAACTGATTGGAATTTCTTTCAAGTCCATGTTAATCCACGACGCACTTTCTTCTATCATTGTCGCCTGATTATTTGATATACGCAAGTAACCAATTTCTTCTTCTCCATCAAGCGCCTTTATTTTGTGGATAGGTGAATCCAGAAATGCAGGCTGCGCATAACCAAGAGCGTGTTTAACTTCGTTGTCTTCTGCAAGCAACATAACAAGGGAAGTCCCCAGTTTTTTTAAGGATTCCTCCTGCTGCCGCTTTGAATATAGCAAAATAAATACACCGCTAATCGTTCCGATAACGATTATTAACACACTCATAAAAACTATAAGTTTTGTACGGATACTAATCATTGATTATAAAATTATTTTGGATATAAAATTACATCTTGATTAGACTGAAAAGATGATAAATTTATACCAATTATCTCAGCTGTCTGTGTATTTACGGTTAATTTCAACCTGTCTGGTTGTCTAATGCCTAATGAAGCTATTGTGGGATTATTTAACAGCATCTGGGCCAACTGTGAAGCTTGAATGCCGGTGTATTTATAATCAGGTGAAACGGAAACAAGTGCACCCGCTTTTACAATAGCCTCGGAAGTGCATATTATAGGCAGGTGATGTTCTATGGTTGTTTTGGAGATAGTGTCTAATGACTTTTTTGTAATTACCGTACTATCAGGTATTATCCACAGAGCATCAATTTTATTGATAATATCTTTTAATGCTGATGCGACTTCAGTATCAGAGGCAACTTCTGATTTGATAAGATTAAATTCAAAGTTTTTTGACACAGAGGTTGCCTCTGATACAATTTTCCCTGTTTTTGCAGGGTCGTAAATTACCCCTACATTCTTATACGTGCCGAGAAGCTCTTTTAGAATAGCAAACTGGCCTTCCACTGACGCCTCTGAAGAAATACCAGTAATATTAGCTCCTTGTAAATTGAATCGTTCGTGATTTATAACCATGCAGAATATAATAGGGATGTTGGAAAACTGTTCCTTTACAAGAGACGCGGCGAGTACGCCTACTGCTAAGATGATATCGGGTTTGATTTCATTATCTTTGATATTTTTAATGACCCTTTTGCCTTCTTCTGTGTCCGCTTTCAAATCATAAATTGCTTTTATAGAGATGTTTTTCCCTTTACAACCTTCTTTAAACCCTTTAATTGCTTCGTTATATGCTGCAATTTGTTGGCTTTGAATAATAATGGCCGTATTTTCGGAGGCAATCGCATTGGAAATGTAAAGTGGGGCGTGTAAAAGAAGGGAGAGAGTAAACCAAAATATTGCAATAATAATTTGATGCTTATGGTATTTGAGATGCTTCAGCGCCACAGTTGTATAATCTCCTTATATATTGTTTGAGAATACTTGGATAACAATGTTGAACGTAAATTCAGAAGAAATTCTGTCAGCGACAACGACCGTCAGAAGGTAGTTATCATACATTAATTCTCAGACTTTTACGAACCGAAGGATTATTAGTTTTTACTCAGAATGTAAATTGGTATCAAGGTCTTCGATACTGATATCTTTATTTTTATTTAATTGTTGCAATATGTTATTAGCCTGATTGATTGTTCTCTGTGCAGCGCTTAATCTGGAGTTTAAATCTCTGATGCGCTGGCTCATTTGCTTTATAATGCGGAAGGCAAGGGTGGGATCCATTTTTATCTTTTTTAAAAGACCTTCGTGTTCTATAACTAGTACCCTTGTTTCTCCTATAGCCTTTACCGTTGCTGATCGTGGACTGGCATCAAAAAGACTCATTTCGCCGAAGATATCCCCCTCCCCAAGCGAAGCAAGGATGGTTTCCATTCCTCCTTCATTTTTTACAACATTTACCTTTCCACTTTGTATTACATACATAGTGCGGCTCCTGGTGCCTTCTTCTACAATGATTTCGCCATTTTTGTATAACCTGCCCAGAAGTCCATCTTCTGACACGATGATAATCCTTTCTATTTTTTAATGAAATGGAAGCACGTTTCTTTTAAGGAAGATGTAATAATTGAACCCAATGATGTATAATAGGCCATGGATTAAGCGTTCTTAAGAAGACATCTTTATAGAATCTACTTCCTGTGAACATATCCCAGAGAATGTCGCTATAGTGGGAATCTTTTTGTAAACAATTCTGCTCCCATTGTATCATTTTGAAGTGACTCTTGCTAAGTGGTGATACACATGAAATAAGATCGTTTAGAAAGAATAGAAATTGCCCAAATATATTGTCTCTATTCAGGGTTTTGCAAACAGGAAGGTAATGTTTTTTGAAGTCTTCTTCTCCCACTCCCTGCAATAGAGCTGTATGGACAGCTGCTTTTGAAGTGATGTAAGCGGAACCAATTCCATCTTTATATAATCTTGCGCTACTTGCATCCCCTATAAACACTAACCTGTTTGCAAAAGGTTTTTTTGCTGCACTAATATTTATTCTTGGAAAACAGTGACAAAATTTTTCAGGTGCTTTGAATCCTGGAGGAAGCATTTTTTTCATAACTGGATGGCCAAGAAAATCTTTTATATAATTTATATTGGGCTCTTTTGCCAGCAAGCTAATTGTAATAAAATTTCCTTTGGGAATAACGCTTACAAACTTCACCCCAGGTATGCGAAGAAGAAATATGTGTATGGAATGTCCAAATCGTTTTGTAATCCAATCGCTTCCCAGTTCAATTTCAGACTGAGTAGCCTTGATAGTGGATGGAATTTTGTACCCTATACCCAGTTTCTCAAAATTTTTAGCGGTGTTTGCTTTAATCCCGAATGCGCCAACAAGGAGATCGCAATCCTGAAGAATTTTTCCCCCTGAATAAAGCATGGGTTTGTCTCCTTCAAGATTTATATCATCAACCATTATATGTTTGACAGTAACCCCGTCTTCAACTGATTTCTGAAGGAGAAATTCATCAAAGCTCTGTATGGCATTTTTGTGGCTTCCTAGAGGCCCCCCGCCCCTGAAGATAGTTGCTATTCCACGCTGCTGGAGGCGTGAAGATTTTATCTGAATGCTGCCGTTTAGTGTGTGGAAATAGTAAGAATCTATGCCGGATTGAACGACGGAAGATGGTAAATTTATGCCCTCAAGGGCAAGGGATTGCACAAGAGACTCAGAGATAACTCCAGCGCACATATTGCAACCTGCGGCACCTTGTTTGTCAAAAGTTTTCCTCTCGTAAATGGTAACATCAAGACTCTTACCCAGGTCCTGAGCTAATCTTGATGCAAATATACTGAAGAAAGAACCAGCAGGCCCGCCTCCAATTATAGCTACCCGAGCACCGTCTTTTAGAATCAAACCTTTTGCGGCTACCATACATCTTCCCACCAAGAAATGATTCTTAATTAAGCTACTTAATAATCTGTAGGATCACTGAAATACTCCTGGTTAAGTCATAAGAAACGTTTGTTGTTTTCTGTATATTAAATTTTTTTTACATAAACCATTGATAGTAATAAATGTCAAGCAAAAAATGAAAATTTGTGGTTTTAATTCAAATCGTTACGTTGAATACTGACGCTTTAAATTGATTCTGATTAGAACAAATTTGTTATTTGACAAAGAATGCGCTTATGATATACTTCCTCAAAGTACTCACAAAGTACTCAAAGTAAATAATGCCTGTCTTTTGTACTTCCAATTGTTGAAAATTATTTTTGGAGATTGCGCATGCCCTTTCAATGGAAAAGTTATATTTTCCTGTCTATTATTACTGTCTTTTATTTATGTGGTTGCTATGCCCCACCTACTTTCAAACCAGTGACTACCATGAAGCCTCCTAAAAAACTAGAACCTTATATTATCAGTCAATTGAATCGTTATTATGTACGAGACTGGAAATATGTTGTCATCCATCACAGTGCCTCAGATTCTGGCAGCGCCGCCGAGTTCGACAAATACCACAGAGAGAAAAGAGGCTGGGAGAATGGCTTAGGATATCATTTTGTTATAGGAAACGGAAATGGTTCCAGTAACGGCCAGATTGAGATTGGCAATAGATGGATAAATCAATTAGACGGTGCTCATGCAGGCGTCCAGGAATATAATCATTACGGCATAGGGATATGCCTGGTAGGAAATTTTAACGACTCGAATCCAACAGCGGCACAAATGGCTTCGCTCTCTATGTTGGTAGAATATCTTCAGGACCGATGCCGCATTCCTTCAGAAAATATTATAATGCACAGACATTTCAGACAGACAGAATGTCCTGGAAGAAATTTTCCATATTATAAATTACTTGCTCATACAGTCCGATACTAATCCAATTAAAAGAATACTGATTAAGCTAACATATCGCTGATTTTCATGAATTTTAAAGAATTTGATTTATTTTTAACAATCAAATCCGCTATATCAGTATCCTGCTAATTTATTACGAGTTTAAATGATACCTATCCGCGATCGAAATCCGTCTGGCACTTTCCCATTTGTTACAGTCAGCATTATTGCCCTAAATATCCTGGTCTTTCTTTTTGAACTTTCCATGGGCCAAGGACTAGACTCCTTCCTCTTTCAATTTGGCGTCGTTCCAATCAAAGTATACTACTCTACCGACATACCTGGTTCTAACATCATAAATACATACTTTCCATTTTTGAGTTTTATGTTTCTCCACGGAGGATTTGTTCACCTTATAGGTAATATGTGGTATTTGTGGATTTTTGGGGATAATGTTGAGGATAGGCTCGGACGAATCAAATTCGTAATTTTCTATCTGATCTGCGGCATTGGTTCTGCCATTGTGCACGTTTATTTTAATAGCCAATCCGAAGTTCCCTGTGTGGGTGCAAGCGGGGCTATTGCCGGGGTACTGGGCGCTTATATGGTTACATTCCCGAGGGCACGCGTGCTGGTTCTGATCCCCCTTTTTATTGTCTGGCAGACGATTGAATTACCAGCCATTATTGTATTGGGTTTTTGGTTCCTTATTCAATTTTTCAGCGGCACAGCATCAATTTCCTCTACCCATGGAGGAGGTGTAGCATGGTGGGCGCATATCGGAGGATTTGTTTTAGGCGTTATCCTTATAAAGCTATTCCCAAAATCACGCCGTCAATACTCATGATCTTGACGTTAGCATAACCTGAAAAAAATAAATAATTGAATAAACAAATAGACAAACTGTTCCTGTTTTAGTTTCTGGTTTCATCCTTTTCTTCGTTAAAAACCATCAAAAGTAATAAAGATACTGCAGATATTTCTCTGTCATTTCTTATTGTTTGACAAACAGTGAATTGAACGTATAATTAAAACCAATTAAACCTAAAGTCTTTAACCGACATTTTATTTTTAAAAGGGGGCATACACTATGGTAGCAAAAGATATTATGAACAAGATTGTTACAGCAGCAAAGAAGAAAACGATTGGCAGGGATTTAGCTATAAAATTATTGTCGGGCATGTATAGCGGATTGCCTGTTATTGACGACAATGGAAAAGTTATAGGGATAGTAAGTGAATTTGACCTCTTGAAAGCTCTAAGAGATGGTAAGGCTTTAGAAGAGGTTAAGGCAGAAGATATTATGTCTAAAAATCCCATTTGCGTATCTGAAAATACTCCCATTGAGGAAATTATAGATCTTATGGTAAAGAACAATATTATTCGCGTTCCTGTGGTAAGAAATGGTACCCTGGTAGGAGTCATATCCAGATGTGATATCCTCAGCACTATTGTTGAACCTGAGTTTGTAACTGTTTGCGCTGATTAATTTATCTATTTAGCCACGAATAAACACAAATATTCACAAACAAGGGAAGAATGTAACAATTCACTTCACCGCAAAGACGCAAAGAGCACAAAGTTTTAAAGACTAAAGAAAGGACTATTAGCAATAATTGTTGTCTATGTCCTCCATCCTCGAAATTATTGGCAACCCTTTTCATTCCATTGTTTATCACTTTAAGTCTTTCTTTTGCACCCTTTCTGTCTTTGCAGTACCTTAATTTAAGAAAAATATTTTAAAATGAGTTAATCAATATAGGCTGAAGAATGGCTGAACAGACTGTAAAATTAAATATTACCGGCATGCACTGTGTAAATTGTGCCGTGACAATTGAACGAAGGCTCAAGGATTTAAAAGGAATTAACTCTGTTCGGATCAACTTTTCAAATGCAACAGGAATTGTGACCTATGATGCCGATATTACAAGCAAGACACGCATTACGAAGTATATAAAAGATATCGGTTACATTGCAAAAGAACGAATTCGGCTGGATCAAACATCCAGGGCGTCCATTCAATGGGGATGGCTTGTCTTTAGCATCATAGCCTCAGTCACCATGATGTTATTGATGTACGCACCCTTGCCTGGTGTGATGCATACCTATATGCCCTACATGCAGATGGGCATTGCTACAATAACAGTACTAGGCCCAGGAATGGATTTTTTTATTAGCGCCTATAAGTCCATCAAAAACTTCTTTGCCAATATGGATGTATTGGTTTCGATTGGCGTATTATCCGCCTATATTTATAGTACCTTTGCAATTTATGGCATCTTCGGCACGTCAGGACATGCGTTCTTCGAAACAGCAGTAATGCTGATTACCTTTATCCGCATCGGAAAATATCTTGAAGAACGGGTGAAGGGAAGAGCAAGCCATGCACTTCAGAAATTAGTTAAACTACAAACCGATAAGGCACATTTACTATCAACGGAAGGAAAAGAATTGGAGATAAATGCCTCATCTCTTCATGTGGGAGATAAGGTAGTCATCAGGGCTGGTGAGACCATTCCCGTTGACGGTGAGGTTATAGAAGGCAACTCATCTGTGGATGAATCAATGGTAACAGGTGAATCTATGCCAGTTGTGAAACAAAAAGGCGATAAGGTAGTGGGGGCAACCATAAATAAAAACGGTGTTTTAATTGTAAAGGCAACTTCAGTGGGCGAAGAAACGGTTCTATCACAGATTATCAAAACGGTTGAAGAGGCTCAGATGGACAAAGCACCAATCCAGCGTTTTGCAGATAAAGTATCCAATATTTTTGTTCCAGTGGTTGTATTTTTGTCTTTAGTAACTTTTATAAGCTGGTATTTTGCGTCTGATACTACAGGTGTACATTTATCATTTGTGTGGGCATTAAAAATGGCAATTGCAGTGTTGGTAATTGCATGCCCATGTGCTATGGGTTTAGCCACTCCAACGGCAATTATGGTTGGAAGTGGCGTAGGTCTTGATCATTCCATCCTCATCAAACGGGCTAGTGCACTGGAAGAAATTGCACGTCTCAATGTAATAGTATTCGATAAAACGGGAACGATTACAGAGGGTCATTTTGTGGTAACCGACATTGTTCCTTTAAATGCTGTCAATGAATCTGAATTGCTTACACTTGCGGTAGCAGGATGCACCTTTTCTAATCATCCCCTTGCACAATCGGTAATAGAAGAGGCAAAAGGAAGAGGTATTGGTTGGGGTACGGTTCAGGATTTTAAAGAAGAAACAGGTAGCGGCATTTTCTGCCGATATAATGACAAGGATTTGCTAATTGGAAAAGAAACCCTTATGAACTCACACGGAATTAAAATCAACGGATTACAGGAAAAGGCAAGAAAACTAGATACACAAGGAAAGTCTCTCATGTATATAGCTTACGATGGAAGGTGTATGGGTGTCTTGTGTCTTACGGATAAAATAAAACAAAATGCGCGTGATGTCGTGAAACAGTTAAAACAAATGAATATACGGATTGTTATGATAACTGGTGATAGCGAGCAGGCAGCAAAATCGGTAGCGTCAGAGGCAGATATTGATGAGTATCGTGCCAAAGTTTTACCTACTGAAAAGATGGATATTATAAAGAGCATTCAAAAAAACGGCATGAAGGTAGGGATGGTTGGTGATGGTATTAACGATGCCCCTGCCCTGGCACAGGCCGATGTCGGTATTGCAATAGGTGCAGGAACGGATATTGCAAAAGAAACAGGTGACATTATTTTGATAAAAAATGACATGATGGATGTCATACGGGCTATTCGATTGGGCAAACAGACACTATCCAAGGTCAGGCAAAACCTTTTTTGGGCATTCTTTTATAACGTAATTGGGATCCCCATTGCGGCTGGTGTTTTGTATCCATTTTTTGGTATAAGCCTGAAACCCGAGTATGCAGGCCTGGCAATGGCATTTTCTTCTGTATCTGTAGTAACCAATTCCCTATTACTGAAACGAATATCGTTCTGAAAATATAATGCTTCCAACTTTTTAATGTATAAATAACCATAGTACTTAACTTGATATTTAGGAAATTCAAAGTTTTGTAATACCTGTGTCATTCCTGCTTCCGCAGGAATGACAGAAGAAGATGAAGTCTCTGTCAAAGATAGCCTAATTTCTGAGGGCAATGTAAACTCCCCTAGTAAAGGGGGATAAAGGGGTGGGTAATGAGTTCTCTTATATAAGAAAAGTCGTTGGGTTTGTGAAACAAAACCCAGCCTAATTTAATAAGGTAATATAGTGTATCCTTTTAAGTTTCAATTAAGTATAAAAAAAGTTTGTTTTGACTAATACAGAGATTTATAATTTGTGCATATATTAATTTTTGAAATAATTATTTATTTTGCTGGAGATAAGTCATCGAACATATTCATAGCATAGATTATTATCACATTGAAGATGAGCATGGACATAAACATGAGTACAGGGCGCATGAACGAAAAAGACTCATCCTGACGAGTGCTATAACAGGCGGTGTTTTTGTCGTGGAGGTTATCGGAGGGATTGTCACCAACAGTCTTGCCCTGATTAGCGATGCAGGCCACATGCTCACCCACCTGTTTGCCTTGCTGGTAAGCCTGTTTGCATTATTCTTTGCCTCAAGGCCGCCAACCGAAAAAAAGACGTTCGGCTTCTACCGCTTAGAAATACTGGCAGCGTTGTTTAATGGCATAACCC
>MHXP01000178.1 GCA_001824485.1 Planctomycetes bacterium GWA2_39_15
CTTTATTTTTTCCATCTTTTTCGTCCGTATCTCATCTTTAATGGCCTTTATGACAGCTTCCGTTTTGCTTTTTGCCTCAATCTCTGACATCAATTCGTCTAACAAAGAATTGGGCAGTGTTATGGTAGTTCTTGACATGTATTTGCTCCACAAAATTATTGTATTTATAAGCATATATATTTTATGAATATATATACTATATTTCAAGCCGAATTTGTATTATTTCTTGCATATGCTCTGATAGCGTTCATTTCTAGGCCAGTTCAATCTTGCCCGCCAGAATGCTAGTCGGACTGGCAGATTGAACCACATATTTTGAAGGTACCCCAGATTTTAAACTCGTGCTATGAAACGTGATCATGCCAAATGTCCTGGTTCAATCGAGGACGATTGAACCAGTGAAGAAGGGGCAAGAGAGATTGGTAATAGTTCACCGGAGGAAAAAGATTTGACAAGATAACAGGATAGACCCCGTTAGATAGACCACGTAAAGCTTTAAACAGGAACTCGGCATTCCTTTATCTAACGGGGTTAATCCTGTTCATCCAGTCTGAGGTAGCTGAACTATTACAGAGGTTGTCTTTTGAAAGTTTTACAAGGGCGCTGATCATGCTCTGGCTATCTCCTGTTAGCTCATAGGAAAAGCGGTCGGCTTCGATTTTTATCACTTCCGTCTTGCCAATTTATCACTTGCTTTTAACGTCTCAATATTTCATAATGCCGTCACTTAATGAGTAATAATTTTTCTTATTTCTCATTCTATTGCTGCTGTGATAAGCAACCAATCAATCTGCCGCTGGTTCAGGCTTGCCCACCTGAAGGACGTTGCCTGTCGGGTAGTCTGAACCTAAATATTTCGGTTCAATCTGCCAGTCCGACTAGCATTCTGGCGGGCAAGATTGAACCAGCATTAAAAGGAATATTGAGTATCAAGCATCCCTTACTATTTACACAAGGAATTTGACATGTTGAAAAAAATTAATCCTACGGAAACTCAAAGCTGGAAGAATCTCATCGGTCATTTCAAAGAGATGAAGAATATTCACATGAAAGATCTTTTTGCTGATGACCCGGACAGGTTTGTCAAATATGCCATCAGGTTTAATGATATACTTGTCGATTATTCCAAGAACATAATTACAGGGGAAACACTAAAGCTATTACTTGAATTATCTGATAATGTCGGTTTGAGAGATGCGATTGATAAGATGTTTTCCGGTGACAGGATAAATGAGACGGAAGATAGGGCAGTTTTGCACATTGCTTTACGAAACAGAGAAAATAACCCCATTTGTGTTAATGGCAAAGACATAATGCCGGAAGTGAACGCCGTCTTAAATAAGATGAAAGATTTCTCAAATAAAATCGTTTCAGGAGAGTGGAAGGGGTTTACCGGTAAAAAGATTACGGATATTGTAAATATTGGAATCGGGGGTTCCGATCTGGGTCCCGTAATGGCAACGGAATGTCTGCGGCCTTATGCAAAAGATGGCCTGGCAGTTCATTTTGTCTCAAACGTTGATGGAACTCACATAACAGAAACCCTGAAACAACTGGATCCCGAAACCACTCTGTTTCTGATTGCTTCAAAGACCTTTACAACTCAGGAGACAATGACAAATGCGTTTACCGCCAGAGAGTGGTTTCTAAAATGCGCAATAAACCAGAAACGTGTTTCAAACCATTTTGTGGCAATTTCTACCAATATAGAAAAAGTTGAAGAATTCGGTATTGACAAAGATAACATGTTCGTGTTCTGGGACTGGGTTGGCGGCCGCTATTCCCTCTGGTCGGCAATTGGCCTGTCTATAGCGTGTTATATCGGGTATGAAAACTTTACCGAACTACTGCAGGGCGCCTTTGAAATGGACAACCATTTTAGAGACGCCCCATTTGATAAGAACATTCCTGTTGTTCTGGCCTTAATAGGAATCTGGTACAACAATTTCTTCGGAGCACAGACAGAAGCTATCTTGCCCTACGACCAGTATATGCACAGGTTCCCTGCATATTTTCAGCAGGGTAATATGGAGAGTAACGGAAAATCGGTGGACAGAAACGGGAGAAAAGTTAATTATCAGACAGGCCCTGTTATTTGGGGAGAACCCGGAACAAATGGCCAGCACGCCTTTTATCAGTTAATCCATCAGGGGACAAAGATGATTCCGGCAGATTTCCTGGCGCCCGTAATCAGCCAAAACCCAATTGGAGAGCATCATAACATTTTATTATCAAACTTTTTTGCACAGACTGAAGCCCTTCTGAATGGAAAAACCAGAGAAGACGTTATCGAAGAATTAAAAAGAGACGGCAAGGGCGATGATGAGATTCAGAAATTATGCCCTCACAAAGTCTTTGAAGGCAACAGGCCAACGAATTCAATCCTGTTCAGAAAATTAACCCCCGGAGTCTTAGGCAGTCTGATAGCAATGTATGAACACAAGATATTTGTCCAGGGAGTAATTTTGAATATTTTCAGTTTTGATCAATGGGGTGTTGAGCTTGGCAAACAACTGGCAAAGAAGATACTGCCGGAGTTAGGAGATAGTAAACAGGTTGATTCCCACGATTCTTCCACAAATGGATTAATAAATGCCTTCAAAGAGATGAGAATGTCGTCAAAATAATGTTTTAGATTTCCATCCCCGCCAGAATGCACATCGCCCGCCCGTACCTATTCCGGGCAGCCTTGCTGGTTTCTTCCTTCACCCCCCGGTGCCTTTTGATAACGGCAAGCTCATGTTGGGAACATGGCAGCAGGTAGTGGTGATAGATTTTGATAACCGCCCGAGGAGGCTAAATCTGGTTACACAGATGATTGGTGAGTAGTTACTGAATGCTCTTCTATTCATTACATGGAATAATGATCCCGGATTTCTACTTATAGTGGGTTTTGCAGCGATTCATACTATAAGGTAGCAGCGCTTATGCAGACAAGGATGCTCCCTGTGACCTGAAAACAATATGCAAAGCTAAAAAGGATATTCAGCCAAGGGGAAACGTGACCCCAACACTCCCCCCTTGGCTTTTATCCCCCTTTATCCTTAAATCCATGGATAAAGTTAAAATTGCGCTACATCTATTTCTTGATTCATATCCCTCCTTTTCTAATATTGTTTTTGATCAAACCTTTCTATCTTCCACAAGGTGTCTCCTTTTTAAAATTGCACACTACGTGCCAAATACACATACTAAAAAAATTATCCTTCAAACTATCCTTAAGTGTAAGTTTATCAATGTGATACCGAAGACAATTCTGGTACACTTAGAAAGAGTAATAAAAAAATAATAGTGGTTATAGGTAATATTCCACAATTATTACCCAAAACATTTATATTTCATATTGTCATTAAATTTAGCGCCCTACTGGCGAACTACGATTTACAACTGTAGCGGAATGGCTTCCTGCCCGAATAGGTACCGTTCGGTACGGGCGGGAAGGGTTAAATCCGGGAAGGAGTTAAGGCTTTAGCCTTTTAACTTATAACTTTGTAAGACAAGATAATTTCAGAAAATGTAACCCAAATTGAGCGATTTTATATTACATGCCGTTGTAGCCAATGGCTCTTTAGCCTGCGTTTTTCATCACTTGATGTAGCTACGTAAGTTTCGCAACCTCAAGGTTGCGGCTACAAAATCGCTCAATTTGGGTGTAAAATAAATATTTTTATGAGTGTTTGTTTATGGCAATGTTTCAGAAAGAGAAAGGATGAAAGTCAGGAAAGATTTAGAAAAATATTGCCGCCTGGACACAGAAGGCATGATATGGATTGTAGATAAGTTGAAAGAACTGGTACTGTAGACGGTATCTGTACCAGAACCATCCTGATTCAAGGTAGTGGGAAGCCGAGTCGTCATAATTTGATTGGATTTATAACTCATTATGTTATAAAATAGCAATGTTATAACAAACACAAAATCAGACACTTATAGAAATTATAAAAAAGGTCTCTTTTATGATAGATACACACGCACACGTACTTCCTTTCCTCGATGATGGCCCGCAAACAATTGAGGAGGCGGTTGAACTTTGCAAAATTGCTGCGAATGATGGGATTAAGAAGATTGTGGCAACACCTCATTCAAAGGACGGAGTGTACGAGGCAAAAAGCGATGAGATTCTGAAAACGGTTGATGCGCTTAACCTTAAGTTGAAAGAAAACCAAATTGATATTGAAATACTTCCCGGTGCAGAGATACATATTCATGAAGGACTGGTAGAAAGTGTAAAAAGCGGTGAGGTGCTTACAATCAATAATGGTGGAAAGTTCATCCTTTTTGAACTTCCCTTTGTCTTCGTACCTCCCGGGACCGATAAATTTATATTCAATCTCAAGGTCAATGGTATTATTCCAATCATTGCACACGCAGAAAGAATATCAACATTCCAAAAAAATCCGGAACTTGTGAGTCAATTGGTCAATATTGGCGCCCGTGTCCAGGTGAACGCACCGAGTGTGACAGGTCAGGCAGGTCCCAGGGAAAGAAAATGTGCCGAGTGGCTTTTAAGAAATAGACTTGTGCATTTTATTGCTTCTGATGTTCATTCACTTGCAGGCAGGCCTCCAATCCTGTCTAAGGCAGTAGAATGTGCCGCCAATATTGTTGGGGAAAAAGAGGCCAGGGCACTTGTCTGCCATAATCCCGAACAGATAATAAATGGCCTTGACATTCAGTAATTTGAAGTATATATCTTAATCCGGTGTTTATAAAAATGAAAATACGTTTATTAAGGATATGTTTGGTATTAGTTTTAATCTTTTCAATCTTTCCAGAGGTTGTTTTTTCATTTGAAGATACTTCTGATAGTGTAAGAATAGGTTCTGCTTCTTCAGAAGGAACGAACTCTTGTGATGAACATAACTGTCCTATCCTTCCCGATAAACCTTTTCACCATTGTGCTGTCTGTTGTACTGTTTCACATTTTTTTACAAATCAGTCAACCGGAGTTATTCTTCATTTCAACAATACATCTCAACTGTCTTCAACAACTGAAGACGTTCTTTACAAAGAACTGTTTGCAAAAACCCTCTTTCGCCCTCCACAATCAACTTTTTAACCATTCCATTCTCATTCAAGTGGTTTC
>MHXP01000179.1 GCA_001824485.1 Planctomycetes bacterium GWA2_39_15
ATTCTGCATTAATAGCCTGACTGAAGACATCAACATCTTTGAAATTTGAACGAGAAACGACAGATGTGGGGATATTATGTTTCTTTGCTCTATCCAGACCGATGACATCTGGTTTACTGCTTATTACTACTTGAATAGTGGCGTTTAATTTTCCGGTTTCTATCTGGTCTATAAAATTTTGTAACGTGTTGCCGCTTCCTGAAATCAATACCCCTAAATTAATTTTTTTTATCATATATATAATCAAAAATGTTGACAATGAATTTATGATTTGCTATCATTTTCCCTTTCTTAGTTCTGAAGTAATTTTATAAAGTATATATAAAATATAAAAATAGACTGTACGTGTCAAAGATAATTACTGAAAAATCCAAAAAGGCATTTGCTGAGGCGCAGAATTTTATACCGGGAGGCGTTAATAGTCCTGTCAGGGCTTTTGGTGCGGTTGGTGGTACTCCAATATTTATAAAGTCTGGGTCGGGTTGTTGTCTGACGGATATTGACGGCAACAGATATGTTGATTATGTAGGTTCATGGGGTCCGCTTATCCTGGGACATGCTGATCCAAGGGTTGTAAAAAGGATTAATGAAGCGGTTGCTAATGGGACGAGTTACGGTGCGCCAACTGAGTTAGAAATAAAGCTGGCACAGCTTATTAAAGAAGCAATGCCTTCTATAGAAAAGATAAGGATGGTTAACTCAGGTACAGAAGCCACTATGAGCGCCATCCGCCTGGCAAGGGGATTTACAAAACGGGATGCAGTAATTAAATTTGAGGGATGTTATCACGGACATGTGGATAGTTTGCTTGTTCAAGCAGGCTCAGGCGCAACTACTCTTGGAATGCCAAACAGTCCAGGTATTCCTCAAGATTTTGTGAAGCATACTATATCGCTTCCGTATAACAATATTGATGCCGTAAATGAGGTTTGTTCAAAACGAGGCAAAGAAATTGCCTGTATTATTGTTGAGGCGGTTGCAGGTAATATGGGAGTCGTGCTCCCCAAAAAAGGTTATTTGGAAGGATTGAGGGAAATAACTAAAAAGTATGGTATTGTACTGATATTTGACGAGGTAATGACAGGGTTCAGGGTTGCGCACGGCGGCGTGCAATCGCTTTATAATATTAAACCCGACCTGACTACATTAGGAAAGATTATTGGAGGGGGTCTTCCTGTCGGAGCGTATGGCGGTAAGGAAGAGATTATGGACAGTATCTCTCCGGTTGGTCCTGTTTATCAGGCAGGTACACTTTCAGGTAACCCTGTGGCAATGACCGCCGGAATTGCTACTTTGGAAATACTAAAAGACAACAAAATTTATAAAAGTCTGGAAGAAAAATCACAAAGATTGGCAGTGGGAATAGAAAAGGTGTGTAAGGATGCCAAAGTACCTGCTTATCATACTCGTGTGGGCTCGATGTTGTGTACCTTTTTTACAGATCAGCCGGTTACCGACTATACAAGCGCTAAGAGGTGTGATACAAAACGATATGCAAAGTTCTTTCATGGGATGCTGGAAAATGGGTTTTATTTTGCTCCATCACAGTTTGAGGCAGTTTTTGTGTCAACTGTCCATGGTGAAAAAGAAATTGATGCAACCATTGATGCTTTTAAAGATGTAGTAAAAGGTTTTTGAGGATAGACTTATGGTAATTATACATATAAGCGCTGACTTGAAAAGTGTGTTTGAGCGTATCGGTGGTATGTGCTTCAAGGCAGAGACGATTTTGAACCTTTGCATGGACGGTTTCATGAAAAATAAGGTTAATTTGCTTGATGAGGCAAATAAAGTAAGCCAAACTGCTCGTGATGAAGGAAATGAATTAAGAAATCTGCTTAGCAAAAAGGCTGCAGAATCGGACGCTAACAAGGAGTTGCTCAAATCCCTGTTATCAATCGTAAGCAGTATTGAAATGGCAATTACTGGGTTAGATTCTACCCTTCAGCATGTAAGAACCAAAATTACTGAAGGGATACTCTTCAGCGATAAAGCGGTGGGTGAGATCCGTCATCTCTTCAAAGAAACACTCGATATATTAAAAACAGCCGGTGATACGTTAGTAACCAAGAACGAGGTGCTCATGAAATATGTTGTTGATAAATACAAAAACCTCAGTGAAATAGCCGATGTGTATGCTGAAGAGCATGAAGAACGGTTGATAAAAGGTTTATGCGAGGCAAAACACTCTCCCGCATATTTAAATATAATGGATTCAATAATGACGGTGATTTGGCACACAAAACAGGCATTGATGAGGCTTTTTGAAACTAAGTGACCGCTTAACCCTTTTGCAGTTTCTATTTGTATTACACATTTCAAAAAAGAAATATTATAACTATAAGGTATAAGGGTAAATTTTTACTGTCTAGGATGCGGTAATAGGCGGCAATATAGTGAAATACGCAGATAAGGTGGGTTTTGTTTATGCGGAAGTTGTTTTCTCTCGGAAGGGAATGAAAGTTGCTAACCACTAGTTTATAATATGAAATGATTGGGTATAAAATATTTCAATATAAATTTAAAAAAGGTAATCATTTTTGCCTTTCAACAATAATAAAAAAGATGAAACGTATCGTATCATGGGTCTGGTGGGAAGCTTTGGTTTTACAACGGCAGGCGCCATAGCAGGTGGATATTTTTTAGGCAGCTATATAGATAAAAAACTCGGCACTTCGCCATGGTTTATGCTGGGTTTTATTATATTGGGAATTGTTGGAAGTTTTATAGAATTTTTTAAGGTAATAAAAAAGTTGTCAGGTAACAATGAAAAGAACAATGATAACAGGTGATAAAGAAAATCCCAGTTTTATTATTGACGAAGGTTTTCCCGATAGGGTGATTAAGACATCGTTTATTTTAGCGTTGATTCTAATTGTGTGCTCAGTCTCTTATATGTCTTTTATGTTATCGGTGAGCCTTGCAATAGGTTGTTTTATAAGTATCGTTTTATTTAAAACAACATGGTGGGCGATACAGTATGCGGTACAGCATAAGAAATCCCAAATTAAGGGTTTTTTTCTCAAGGTGAGCTTTTTAAAGTACTTTGTTTTAGGCGCAATGTTGCTTTCTGCCTGTTTATTTTTAGATGTTAATATATTTGCTATGGCGGCTGGGTTGGGTATAGTGGTGGCTGTAGTTATTCTGAAAATTGTGGGCAGGTTGCTTGTAAATTACATGAATAAATCTATTAAGGTGTCTTATAAGGGAATTAACGGCGTCTCAATCAACGCTAGTAAGAAGGGGGTGTAAGTTACGTGTCTGGTGCAGGTGATGGAAGTGAAAACACAAATGAATTACCATCGTTTGTAGATTTAATGCCTATTGATGCTCACAGCCAATTTTTTGGTTTAACCAAACACGAATTGGTGCCGATAATTATGTCTGTGGGTATAATCATATTTCTGGGCATATTTTCTATTATTGCTACAAGAAGGCTGCAAAAGGTGCCAGGCAGGTTACAGGCGCTCTTGGAGATTATCGTGGAAGGGCTTGAAAATTTTGTCAAGTCACAGATGGGGCGTGTTGCCGGACCATTCATTCCGTTTATCGGGACGTTGTTTATTTACATCTTTATCATGAACATGCTGGGGCAAATACCCCTGTTTCACTCTCCTACAAGTAATTTTAATACGACAATTGCATTAACACTTATTGTTTTCTTTGTTACACATTATCAGGGACTTAAAAATAATGGTGTTGTGGGTTATTTGAAACACATGGCTGGCAAACCAATTTGGCTTGCCCCTTTGGTATTTCCTTTACATGTAATGCAGGAACTGCTTTCGCGTCCGCTGTCGCTGTCCATGCGTCTCTTTGGAAATATTTTGGGTGAGGATACTATTATTGCAATATTTATCGGATTCTCCCCATTGTTATTGGGTTTTATACCCATACCTATGCATCTGCCGATGGTATTCTTAGCATTGCTTGGAAGCACAATACAGGCAATGATTTTTTCGTTGTTGGCGAGTTTTTATATAGCAGGCGCAATTGGTGTACATGAAGAGGAGGAGGATCACCATTAAAATTTTTTATAAAGAAAAAGGAGGAAATAGAACGTAGATTATCAGATTCTTTAAATTTTTATAAGGGAGGGTATAAAATGCCGGATTATTTTTCAGCATTGGTAATAGGTGTGTCCATAATAGTAGTTGCAATATTTGGCTGTGCTATGGGGCAAGGCAGGGTGGTGAGCAGTGCGGTTGAGGCTATGGCCAGACAGCCTGCAATGGCTGGGAAAATACAGTTAGCAATGATTATGGGTCTTGCGTTTATAGAGTCATTAACGATTTATTCATTAATGTTGTCTTTTATCCTGGTTGGAAAATTGCCAAAGACGGATGCCATACTTGAGATGTTTAAAAACACACAGGGAAAAGAACTTCTCTCGTCTGCAGGTAGTATTTTGCAGTATATAGCAAATTAAATTTAACTTGTAATTGTTGTAAACCTGTAAAACATATAGATAATTTTGAAGTTCTGGATAAAATATAATACAGAGTTCAGTTCTTTAAAGTAGTTATGTAGTTAATATGTTGTTATCGTCTATGATTAAAGTTTAATGTATATAAAATTATTATTCACAATCAATATTGATACTAAATGAATTTAATGGACAGTTTTTATTGATTTATGTAGTGGAGTAGAATTTTTGTAATTGTGTAGTTGGTGTGATTAGCATCCAACAAGAAAATCATTAACTAAAATTTTTTGAAAGGAGGGAGAGGACGTGCTTTATTTTGCAGGTTTGGCGATAGCAGTGGCATTAATAGCTTTTGCGGCGTTAGGTTGTGGTATTGGACAGGGTATTGCGGTTTTCGGTGCAGCCAGTGGCATGGCAAGGCAGCCAGAGATGGCGGGTAAGATACAGCTTGTTATGTTTATTGGTCTGGCATTCATCGAATCATTAACGATTTATTCTTTGATGATGTCCTTTATTTTAATGGGAAAGTTGCCAAAGACAGACGCTATCCTTGAGTTAATTCAACACACAGTTAAATAAGGTTAGGAGGGGAATTGATTGGATATTTTTAAAACCCTGGGTATCAATATTAAACCCATTATCATCCAGGGCGTTGGTTTCCTCATACTGCTCTTTATCCTCAAAAAATACCTTTTCGGTAAGATATCCGCCGTCATAAAGGAA
>MHXP01000180.1 GCA_001824485.1 Planctomycetes bacterium GWA2_39_15
GGGGACGAACTGATATCGTCACTTTAACTCAATAGGCATTATTACGCTTAGTTGTTCGTGACCTGTTCTAAATAATGCAGCGCTACTATTGTCTTTAAGCTCCATAACGACTGTCTCACTATCAGATACCTTCAAGGCGTCTAAGACATACTCAGGGTTGAAGCATATTTCGAAATCTGGTCCTTTATAACTAGCATCAATTTCCAACTCCGCCTCTCCTACCTCTGCAGCCTTCGACATCAGCGTCAATCTGCCATCCTTAAAAACAAATTTTACAACGTGGTACCCCTCGCTCGTCATAAAAGAAGCCATTCTTACTACCGTTATTAACTCGTCCCGTTTTACTTCTACTCTCTTGTCGTTATCTTTTGGTATAACGTCCTCATATCTTGGGTACTGCCCATCTATCAACTGTGATACCACTTCACCTCTCTCGCTCACAAAAAGTACCTGAGACTCTCCTATTCCTATTCTTAAAATTCCCTTAAACTCAGACGAAAATCGCTGCAGGAATGTTAAACACTTCACGCTAACTATCCCACTCATTGAAACCCCATCAGGATTTTCCACTTTCCGCTTTACCATAGATAATCTATTCCCATCCGCTGCTGCCATAACGATTTCCTCTTTATCTATTTTCACAAACACACCACACAGCGTGCTTCTCGCTCTTACTGTTGATGCCGCATGAACAACCTTTCCTATCATATCACCAATAATCTTACCATCAACTGTAACAAAGCTCTTAACATCCGTGATAGTTATCATAGGGAACTGGCTGGAATCTTCACCAACAATCTTAAAGTAACCCTTCCCAGACTTTAAAACACAAGTAGAGACAGGTTTCAACCCTGTCTCTACGTCAAAAGATACCAACACTTCTTCATTGCCTGCCCATTCTCTAAGTATATTATTAACGCGAACTGCTGGTAAAACAATACTACCATTCCCTACACTTTCCTTAGCCGAAAGCGTATATTTAACCAAAACTTCCAGATCCGTTGCCGTCAATGTACAGACAGGTTTAAAACCTGTCTCTACCACTTCGAATCTTATCCCCTGTAATATGTGCTTAATTGCAGAAGATGGAACAATACTTGTAACTAAATTAAAGCCTTTGTATAACTCATTTCCATTAAAGCTTAGGTTCATATTTTATTCCTCATTCCTTAAATCTTCTAGACAGGATTAACAGGATTTACAAGATTTCTTGTTTTATTTTATCCTGCAAATCCTGTCTAACTTTAATCTTTATGCCTTGCGTCTCTACAAAATTGAAATTACTGTACTTATATTATATTGTATAATTAAATTTATCTAATAGAATTAATATACATTGTTTATAATTTACTGATGCCTTTGTAACCTTCTTTTTTTAAAGACGTAACGTTGTTTATTACATTGTAAAAAATATGTAGATGCTTTATGGAAAGAGAATAGAAACTTTTTTTGATTTTGAGGAGTAGATGTTAGAAGTAGGAATAATTTACATATTATGAACATGTTATCTCTGTAGTTCACTTTCTATCTTTTGTAAAACAAAAAAGAGGTTTTTATCTTTTTTTAGTAATTTTGTTACCTTCTCATCTGAATGGATTACTGTGGAGTGGTCTCGTCCCCCTAAGAATCCTCCTATTTCCGTAAGTGACATATTTGTAAGTTTTCGGGAAAGGTACATTGCTATTTGCCTTGGTAACGCGAGGCTTCTCGTCCTGCTCTTTGACTGGATTTGAGATATACTTACATTAAATCTGTCTGAAACAGCATGGAGAACGGCTTCAATAGTTACTGATTTTTTATTTCCCGTTACTTCGCGAAGGACCTTTTTTATAAAATCTAATGTAATAGTATTTCTCGTAACTTTTAGTTCCTTGCCCAATCTTACAATTGCGCCTTCGAGCTCGCGGATGTTGCCGGGGAGGTGCTCTGCAAGATAAGAAGCGAAGTCGTGCGTCAGGTTTATGTTCATGAGCGATGCGTTTTTCTCGATAATTGCGACGCGTGTTTCTATCGTGGGACTATCAACGCTGCATAATAGGCCCCATTTAAAACGGGAGACGAGCCTGTCCTCAAGGGAACTTAAAGATTCTGGAGGACAATCACTCGTGATAACAATCTGTTTCCTGGCATTATAAAGCGCATTAAACGTGTGAAAAAATTCCTCTCTGCACCCTTGCAGGTTTTCAAAGAATTGTATATCATCGAGCAGAAGGACGTCTAGGTTGCTGTATAGATTTCTGAATTCATCCCAGTTATTTGATCGTATCGTAGAAATAAAATGGTTCACAAATTGCTCACAGGATAGGTAAAGCGTCCTTATTGTGCGTTTCGAGAGGAGTACGTTATTTATGGCATGCAAGAGATGTGTCTTTCCGAGCCCGGAAGCGCCGTGTATAAAAAGAGGGTTATATGCGAGACCAGGGGACTCAGAAACGGCAACTGCAGCGGCATGCGCTAATCTGTTGCAGGGCCCTACGATGAAATTTTCAAAGCGGTAGTATCCATTCAGAGAATTCATCTGCCCGGCACTTGCGGGTAACTCACAGAGGGATGATGGGGGAGTACCATAGGATGCGGAGGATGATACCCGTGGCTGTCTAAGAGCTTCGTCCTCTGCAAGAAAGACTACCTCTCGCGATGAATTCAACACCCTGTAAACGGTGCCGGAGAAAATGTCCTTATAATTACCAGAGAACCAATCCTTTATGAAATTATTTGGTGTTATAAACGTAATACTGCTTTCATCAATAGAGAAAATTCTAAGACAAGAGAACCATATGTCGAACTGCTGATCAGGAACGGACTTCTTTAGCTCAGCTAATATTTCCAAAAGTATGGAGTCAACCTTATCATCGGAAGGCGCTGCCTTGCGTTGTGGAACCTTTAATGTCGCGCTGGATTGTTCTAAACCTATAGGCATGAGTGGCGTAATTAGTATCTTCCCAAAAATATTTTGACACTTTTAGCAAAAATTTACGATTTACGGTCCACCCCCTGCACCCCCGCCAGCGGGGGACATCTTTATTATCCCCCTTTGGAGGGGGATAAAGGGGGAGGTAATTCGTAAATCTAAAATCGTAAATCCCCAACAAAGAACTCTTCCGACTCGTTCGAGTTATACGGTAAGGAAATTCAAAATTGCGATATGTAGCAAGATGATAACAAGGCAGCAACAAGAAGTCAAACCAAAAAAATATACATGGTGCCTGAGACCGAAAACGCATACTTTCGCCATTTCGACCCCTACGATAGTGTACGTAGAGGGATATAAAATGGAATTAATTTCTTTGCTTTCACTGGGGGAAAATGTCAAAATATTTTTGTAAGAAACTATAAAGTGGGTATTGTCTATATATAAGTGACGAATCCTTAGGTAATTTTAACTCATTGTAAAGACACAAAAATCATAAAATTTTTAATTTTTTTGTTGACGGGGAAATGTTTGCATGTTATATTTCTTCAGACTGAAAATAGCAGTTACGGTATATCATTAAACATTTTAGATTAAAACATACTGCATTTATTTAGAAGAAAGGAGGAAATATCGGGAAAAACAACGCTTAGTTTTTTCCCATCTCTTGCCTGGCCATTTCTCAAAGAAGGAGGTGATGGAGAGGTGAAAAGGGGTTGAAGTTGATTGGGAGATCAAAGGTATTTTTTGTTGTAGAGACGCACTGCGGTGCGTTAAGAGGCAGGTTTTAAACCAGTCTCTATAATTGGGTTTTTAAAGAATAGAGAACTTATAATAATCGAACGTATTTTTAATTCTGGTCTTATTAGTTTCAAGAGAAAAAAGGAGAATTGACGGATATGAAAAGACCGAAAACAAGTAATAAAAAAATAAGTTGGTTTCGCATTGCCAGTGTGTTCTTGCTGGCGATAGCCCTTGCGGTGGGTTCATCCACAAATGCACAGGCCGCAACGGGTAGTTTTGACAGGGATAGTTATTTCCCATCCTATGATGACACAAGTGATTTTGATCGTGTGTTTATTCAAGTAACTGATTCTACTGCTAATTCATCTAACAGCCTTCAGGAAACAATCACGGTGACGATAAAAGCAGGGTCTAACTCCACGTCCTTTGTGTTGAAAGAAACAGGAGCAAATAGTGGCATATTTTCAACAGCAGGGGGTACCACGACAACAAATACGGTGCTTCCACTTACATATCCAGTAGGTACAACATCTGGCTATGTGGAAGATTTCAATACCGGTATGCACAATTTTCCTGCCTTAGGCACGGGTGTCGTTGGTTTGAACCTGAAGGATTTAACGAGCAATACCGGCGGTACTGGGGGGACTTCCGATGGATTCCTTACCGTGTCATCGGGAGACACTCTTGAGTTGTTATATGGCGGGGCTACCCTTGATACTGCTGTTGTCAAAACGAACAGCGGATCTTTTAGTTTTACGCCAAGCTCGGTAAGCGCTGTGACAACTGATTCTCTCAGCAGTACGAATTGGATTATTAACATTACTGACCAGGATGAAAACCTGAATCCTGTTATAAAGGACGTAATTGGATTTGCCGATAATAGTGCATTATTGTCGGGCACTCCAGGCACAGGTTCATCCAGGGTACAGGTCGAGGCTATTGACCAAACTACAGGGTCAAGATTGTCAATCGGCAGCCAGCCAATTGTTGCAAGGAATATTATGCTGGTTGAAACGGGTAATAATACTGGCGTATTTACCGCGAATGGTAAAGTGTTTGGATCTACAACTGTGGTTTCCGACAGCCTTCAAGGTAATATACTTGTGGGGTCGAGCACAACTGCTGTTTATACTGGAGGCAACATTACGCTGGGAGATTTAACAAATGGTCCTGGTATTAGATTTCAAATAATTGAAGTTAATGCCTCTGGTCGCTTAGCTTTGTATGAAGCTGGAACTACTACAACTAGTCCAGTACAACCTGTGCTTGGTTTTGTTACCCCAGCCGGTGGTTCCTTTGTAGGCACTTCTAGTTTGTCTACATCTAACGTAGTCGCCATGGGCACAACCACATGCCTTTTTGGTGTTCCAAGTTCTGCTGCTAATCAAGGCACAAACTCATCCGGTCTTCTTAAATTGATTGAGGGCAGTGATTATTGCCTGGTTGCAATATCACAATTTATAGGAACAACTACTGGCACAACTATTGGTGACGCTTATAGTATTGGCAACGGTGGCAGTGTAACTGTTTCAATCGATACTTTCCAGCTTGCTGGTCCACGCAGCGGAGACACATTGAAGGTGTCATATCTGGATGAATTAAATGCCGGTGGTACTTCAGGCACAGTAACGGGAACTCTTGCTTATGGTGTTTCAGGCGAAACAGGTACGGTAGCTCAAGATGGCGTAGCGCCGGATATTAATGACCTGGTGACTATCACCGTTGTAGATGGAAACCTGAACACGAGCTCTTCTACAAAGGAATCTGTTGCCGCTGGAAGCAGCTTATGGGGCGGCACAACAACCAACAGAAGAGGCGATAGACTAACAGTAAAAAGTTATTCTTCAAGCAATAGGAATATAAGCGTATCTCATCCAGATGGTTCCGGCGTAGGCACTCAAACCGTAAGGATTTCCAGTACGGACAATACTTACGTATGGATGGTGCCAAATTCTTTAACAGGAACTTTCCGGGATCCATTGTCAACAGGCAGCACCACATTCAGCTTGGGCACTCAAACAGTAAGCACAGTGCCTCTGGTAAGAGGTTCTTCGTCTGGTGCGACCAGTTTCCTGTCTTCGGCAGCAACTTCATCGTTTGTTGCAAGACTTGATGGATTGGACAATACCGTAGAAATTTCACCCGATGGGATACGTTGGATATCTCTTCCAATAGTGGAGACAGGCGCAAATTCAAGCACATTTGTGGGAACGATTGGTTTTGATTATACTGCCGCCCGTTTGACCACAGATACATCGCTTTCTGTTACTAGTGTGATAGCTGACTTTACAGGTACTTCTACCTTGACCTTCAAAAGCGCTGGTTATGATAGTACCAACCGTCTCGATAGTTTTATCGGAACGGGTTCTGTAGTAAGGATTTTTGACGGATCAGTTCAGGAATTTGCTGAGGTTTGCAGTCCAGCAGATACAACGCTTTCAGTAACCAAGCTTTCCAATTCAACGGCGTTTACCCCGAAGAATACGTGGGTGCAGGTTATTGGGAATGATATGATGACACAGAGGTTAGATACTAACGCTGCTGGTACTGTATACTTCCGTCTCGGCGGGTACCACGGTGCAACCTATAGTTTCCGTTACAATGACGCTGTTGGAGCAAGTAACGCATACCTGGGCGGAGATACGCTTGCTATAACTACCACCAATATGGGTTTTACTACTTACACAGGCTCATTATCAACAGATATAACCGGAACATCAGGCCCGGATACCTTTGTAGTAGTTACCCTGGTTGATCAGGATCTAAATACCTCAACAGGCAGCAAGCAGACAACTTTTGAGGCTGATTCAACCACAGGCGGTACGGGAGTTATTAATTTCCTGAACGAAAACGGACTTGGGTTGCCTTCTGGTTCATCAACTGGAAACGTATCAAGGGCATTCAAAAACGGTGGCACAGCAAAAATTGTATATGCTAGCACCCTGAGCAATATTCTCAGTTCTTCTGTTGATCAGGCCTCAGGCGGTAATACTGTTGATTTCCCCTTGGTAGAAACGGCTGATAACTCTGGTACGTTTAAAGGTTCTTTCCAGTTATCCAGCGGTACGGGAACAACGCAAGGTTCTGATTTATTAAAGGTTTCTAATGGTAATAGTGTCTACGTATTTTATAATGATTCACCAAATGCAACCGCCGCTGATAATTCGAGCAGTTACACGGTCACGAGTCCTATTGCCATCGTAACATCATTGGGCGTCTTAAGCTTGAGTAAGGATACGGCTTATTTATCCGGCGATACCGTTGTTGCTACAGTTGTGGATGTTGACAGAAATACGAGTTTAACTTCTGCAGACACCTTATCCACTGCCATTAAGGTAACAGGTTCAAACTACTCTGTAGTGCCGGAGTTATTACTAGACCTTAACGAGTCAGGTGTAAATTCTGGTACTTTCTTGGCGAC
>MHXP01000181.1 GCA_001824485.1 Planctomycetes bacterium GWA2_39_15
AGCGAAGGGCAACAGCACGACAGTAACTATTACGGTAACAGGTGCCGGTGGTTGCAGGGTAGAAAGTGATACGGTGAGTGCTTCTTCCAGCGACAGAAGCGTAGCAACGGTTTCACCGTCTAAGGCGACGACAAATGCTAGTGGTCAGGCAACATTCACGATTAGGGGTAGCCAGAAGGGTTCTGCAAAGGTAACCTTCAAGGAGTCCACGGCGAACCTGAAGACAAAGGTGCAGGTAAAAGTAACGAAGTAAAACAATTGCTGACCATACATTGGTTAAGTAGTTAATTTAAGGAAAGGGGCGTCATGCCAGGGTGTGTGACGCCCCTTTCCTTTTTATATAGAGGGAGATATAATTGTTATGCTTACTTCACCCTCCAACAAGAGACACGGTCGTATTTAAAAAGGGAAAATGATATTGTTTTACGGAAAGACGGTTCGTTGAATTATATTGACTCGACTGTTGTATTTAGCTATATTACTTCACTTGTTTTTTAAGTGTATTTATCTGCCACAAAGATACTAAGACACAATGTTAGCAGGCTGGGTGAAGCAACCTGTCCTCGACCAGATTGCCAGAGGTTAAAGGCTGGAAACAAAGCGGCATAATAAAAAATGCAAAATTTTGATTGAAACAGAAAGTTTGGTTAATATGAAACAAAAAAAACCCTGGGGAGGGCGGTTTACAAAGCAGACAGCGGCATCGGTGGAGTCGTTTACCGAGTCGGTTTCCTTTGACTGGCGACTCTATGAATACGATATTGAAGGAAGTATTGCCCACGCTACGATGCTTGCCCGGTGCAAGCTGATTACTGAAAAAGAAAAGGATGCAATTGTTAAGGGCTTAAGTGAGATATTAAAAGAAATTCACGCTGGGAAGTTCGAGTTCAAAAAGTCACTTGAAGATATTCACATGAATATCGAATCCGCCCTGATCGAGCGGATTGGCGAGGCTGGTAAGAAGCTACATACTGCCCGAAGCCGGAATGATCAGGTTGCCCTTGATATGCGGCTATGGACACGAGAGCAGACCCGGTTAATGACAGGGCTTCTGTCCGTGTTACAAAAAGAATTAGTAAAAAAGGGTAAGGATCATTTTGGTTTGATTATGCCGGGTTTTACCCACCTTCAGCATGCACAGCCTGTCCTGTTATCACACTACTTACTGGCATACGTCGAGATGCTGGAACGAGACAAAACGCGGCTCCATGATTGTTACGTTCGTCTCAACAAATCACCTCTCGGCGCCTGCGCCCTTGCAGGTACGACGCTTCTAACGGATCCGCTGCATACGGCAAAATTACTGGGCTTTCAAGGGGTTTGCGAGAACAGTATGGATGCCGTAAGCGACAGGGACTTTTGTATTGAGTATGCATTTTGTCTCTCTACGATTGCAATGCACCTTTCCCGTCTATCTGAGGAGTGGATTATCTGGTGTAACGATGAGGTTAAGTTTATTGAGATAAGCGATGCTTATTGCACTGGTTCAAGCATTATGCCGCAAAAAAAGAATCCTGACGTACTGGAATTGATTCGTGGTAAATGCGGTCGGGTGTTCGGACATTTGATGTCTCTGCTCACATTGCTCAAAGGGCTGCCATTAAGCTACAATCGGGACATGCAGGAAGATAAGGTGGCAGTTTTTGACGCTGCGGATACAGTTCAAACCTCGTTATCTATCCTTGCGGAGCTTGTGGCTAATACGAATTTTAACGGTGAACAAATGATGCAGGCTTGTGAAAATGGATTTATTGATGCTACAGCTCTTGCAGAGTACCTGGTCAAAAAAGGGGTGCCCTTCCGCAAGGCACACGAGATTGTGGGGAATATAGTCCGGGAGTGTATCAGGGTGCAATGCCGTTTGATGGATTTGAAATTAGAAAGTTTTAAGGCATTTTCTTCCGCTATAGAGAAAGATGTTTATGAGGTGCTTGGTGTAGAGAATTGTATTAAGAATTATAAGAGTTATGGTTCCACAGCGCCGGGTTTAGTGAAAAAGCGTATTGCATATTGGGAAAAGAAACTGAGCAGCAGTTCACCACGGAAGAACACTGATTAACACGGAGTGAATAGATTTTGAGTAATAGTTCACCGTAGGAAAAAGATTTGACAAGATAACAGGATAATCAGGATGAAATAAGGTAGCTTTTATCATGTTAATCCTGTTCATCCTGTCTAAGATAGCTGAACTATTACGATTTTGAAAGGGTGAATAATCTATGGATGCTTTTGAATACAGAAATAAGACGCTTTTTTGCGAGAATGTTAGAATAGAGGATGTCATTTCAGAGGTGGGAACTCCTGCCTATATTTACAGTAAGAATGCAATTTTAGCGCGTTATAATGAATTGAAGACTGCATTCCAGGATGTTGATACCCTGATCTGTTTTTCAGTAAAATCAAATTCAAATCTCTCTATTTGCAAAATATTAGCGGAGGTTGGGTCTGGTTTTGACGTAGTTTCTGGTGGAGAGTTATTTCGAGCTATCAAGGCTGGTGGTGCCCCGTCAAAGATTGTATTTGCAGGGGTAGGGAAAATGGACAGGGAAATAAAGTATGCCCTTGAGAACGATATCTTCATGTTTAATGTAGAATCTGTTGCAGAGCTTGAACATATTAATAAATTGGCTGGAGAGGCTGGTAAAATACCGAAAGTTGCCCTGCGAATCAATCCGGACATTGATCCAAAGACTCATGCAAAGACTACGACTGGGAAAAAAGAAAACAAATTTGGCATTGATTTTACACAAGCTGAAAAGATTATCAGGCAATCTGCAAGATATTCAAGCGTTGACCTGTGCGGCTTGCATGTGCATCTGGGTTCGCCAATTTATACTGCCGACCCTTACGCGCGTGCCCTTAAGAAGATTCTGGTACTTGTTCAAAAATGCAGGAATGCTGGTCTGGACATTGAATATTTGAACATTGGAGGCGGGTATTGTATTTCTTATACTGGTGAAAAAGTAATACAGCCAAGAGATTATGCCAGAAAAATTTTACCACTCGTGAAAGAGATGCAATGCAATCTGATTATGGAGCCGGGACGATTTATCGTTGGGAATTCCGGGACCTTGATTTCTCAGGTGATTTATACAAAGGAGACAGTGCACGGGAAGAAGTTTGTTATCTGTGACGCCGCTATGAATGATTTGATTCGACCAGCCCTTTACGATGCCTTTCACAGGATATGGCCGGTAAATACAAATATAAAAATGCCAGAAGTAGAAAATCCTGATAAAACAACGGTAAAGAAAGGTATGGAATTGGTTGATATCGTAGGTCCTGTTTGCGAGAGCAGTGACACTTTTGCCACTTATAGGGCATTGCCAAAGGTAAAAGAAGGAGATTTGTTGGCCATCTTCAGTGCTGGTGCCTATGGTTTTACGATGAGCTCTACTTATAACTCCCGTCCAAGACCATGCGAAGTTTTGGTGGATGGAGATAAGTATCATATTATCCGAAAACGTGAGACTCACGAAGATTTGGTGAGAGGTGAAGATTTGTAATAGTTCGACTCACCGCAGACGCAAAGGGCGCAGTTAAATTAAGAGGATGAGAGGTTGGGAAGATTTTGTAGGTTGGGTCAAGCGGAGCGGACCCAACAAAAATAGTGGCGATGGGTTCACTTCGCTTAACCCATCCTACCCATAATATTAATTTATCCATAGTGTAGAGATGAGATGGCAAAATATTATCCGGTATTTCTGAATATTCAGGGCAAGAAATGTGTGGTGGTGGGTGGTGGTAACGTTGCCTGGCGCAAGGTGTGCAGTTTGAAAGAGGCGGGTGCAAAGGTAACGGTGGTGTCCCCAAAGTTTTGCCATGAACTGGAAAAAGAAACAGGTATTGAACGAATCCGGCAGAAATATGATGAAGTGTTTCTAAAAGAGGCGTTGGTTGTTATTGCCTCCACTGATGATGAAGAGGTAAACAAAAAGATTTATTATGACGCTATTAAGCGGGGTCAATTAGCGAACGTTGTTGATAAACCCGAATTTTGCTCTTTTATTGTTCCAGCATCCGTTGTGCGGGGTGACCTCTGTATTAGCATTTCTACAGGTGGGGCAAGCCCTGCATTGGCTCGTAATATTAGGGAGTTATTGGAGAAGCAGTTTGGGGATGAGTATGACGAATTTACAAAACTTTTATCGGAGATGCGTCGAAAGGTACTTTCTGAGGTTTCTCAAGAATCAATAAGGCGCGATATATTACAGCGTATTGCCGGACTTGATATGCTTGAGATTGTCAAGAAAAGGGGTGTATCTGAGACAAAGAAGAAAATGCTGGAGATTATTTCGGAAGAAGTTTCCAGAGATGGCTAATTTCCCAATGTTCATAGTTTCTTTTTCCTTGCAAGGTTTTTTATGAGTTGATAAGATAAAATTGAAGGTGATGTGAGATTGTTAAATCCTTTGGTACTGGTTTGTCCAGGTTAGGAGTTTGAATGGTTGAGAATACTACAAAGCAAAGAATAGACTTTAATGAATTAAAATCGGGTGGTTTCATAAAACAGACGCAAAAAGACCTTTTCACCGTTCGTTTAAAGGTGCCGGGAGGTCGGATTACTCCTGAAAAATTGGCAAAAATTGCGGAGGTTGCCAAGAAATATAGCCGGTTGGGTTATTGTCATTTAAGTTTCAGGCAGTCGGTGGAGATTATTGGAGTTCATATTGACGACTTTGACACCGTGGTGAAAGAATTGGCGAAGGTGGGGCAAAAAATTGCTTCCTGTGGGCCGAGGGTCAGGGTGCCTACGGCGTGCGGAGGCTGCGAGTACAACCCAAATGGTATTATGGATACACAGACGAAGGCGCTGGAGGTTGATGAAAAATTCTTTGGCACTCCATGCCATCACAAGTTTAAGATGAGTTTTTCCGGTTGTCCGATTGACTGTGCAAGGACGAGGGAGATGGACCTTGGATTTCAGGGAGTAGTTTATCCAGTATGGAATAAAGATTTGTGTAATGGATGTACGTTGTGTGCCAAGGCATGCATGGAAGGCGCAATTGTTTCAGATAAAGAAGGAAGACCTAAATTTGATGAATCAAAATGTGTGTATTGTGGTGATTGTATCAGAGCTTGCCCAACAGACGCATGGAAGGACAAGAAGAAGGGCTGGTTGGTGCGTACTGGTGGAAAACATGGAAGACATCCGCGTGAGTCTGACCAGGTGGCTAATTTCATACCGGATAATAAAGTAAACGACTTTATTGCTGCAACGTTGAAATGGTATAAAGAGAATGGCAAACCTAAGGAGAGGATTGGTTCTTGTATAGACCGTGTAGGCTTGGATAAGTATAAAAAGGAAGTTGTGAGTGCCTTAACAAAGGCTGTTTAGGGATTTCTAATGAGAAGCAAGAAAAAATTCGTCATATTTGCGCACAGCGGTACTTACGATAAGCTTTATCAAATTGTTACTTTGGCGATTACGGCGGCTTCGATGGGAAGAGAAACATATATTTTCCTTTTCTTCTGGGCATTGAGGAGATTTGTGAATGAAGAGTTTGACGTCACAAAACTATCAAACGAATTTGGTGAAGAGGGTGCGCGGTTGTCAAAACGGATGCAGGAGATCAATCCTGTTTCACTCAAAGAAATATTATATGAGGTTAAAAAGATGGGGAATTTAAAGGTCTATGCATGCACGACAGCCGTGAAACTTATGGAGTTGGAAGAATCTCTGGTCAAATCCAGAGTGGATGATATACTCGGATTAACTACAATGTTAGAAATAGCGGATGGCGCAGAAACACAGCTATTTATTTGATGAAAGAAAGGTATTGACGTGACAAGCGCCGCGACAAAAAACAAGAAACACACATCAAAACAAATCTCCTGTAGTACTATTTTAGGCAGGATAGGAAATACGCCTCTATTAAAAATAGATAGGATTACAAAAGGGATAAAGAATAAAAATGTGGAAGTTTACGCTAAAGCAGAGTGGTTCAATCCTGGCGGGTCTGTAAAGGACCGCCCGGCTTTGCGAATCATTGAGGAGGCGGAAAAGGCGGGAAAACTCAACCGTAACAAAATTATTATAGATTCAACATCTGGAAATACAGGCATTGCATATGCCCTTATTGGCGCTGCAAAAGGATATAAAGTAACTTTAGTGATGCCTTTGAACGTCAGCGAGGAAAGAAAAAGGATTGTGCGTGCTTTTGGCGCCAATATTATCTTTACCGATCCATTGCTAGGCTCGGATGGCGCTATGATAGAGGCAAAGAGGCTTGTAACCGAAGAACCCGTTAAGTATTTTTATGCCGATCAATACAATAATCCTGCAAATTGGAAGGCGCATTACGAAACCACAGGAGTGGAGATATGGAAACAAACGGCAGGCGAGGTCACCCATTTTATTGCATGTTTGGGAACAAGTGGAACACTCATGGGTACAGGGAGACGACTGAAGGAATATAATCCTGATATTAAGGTAATAGCAGTTGAGCCAGCCACATCCATTCATGGTTTGGAAGGTATGAAACACATGGCGACTTCGATTGTTCCGGGTATTTATGATGAGCTTTTTGCAGATAGAAATATAAAGGTTGAAACTGAAGATGCTTATGAGGCAATCAAAAGACTCGCAGCCGAAGAGGGGCTTTTTGTAGGATACTCTTCGGGAGCGGCGCTTATAGCGTCATTGAAGGTGGCAAGTGAAATTGAAAAGGGTTTAATTGTTACGATTTTTCCTGATAGGGGGGATCGTTATCTGAGTACGAGTTTTTGGGCAGGTGTGTAAAAATGAGATTTGTTAGAATATTTAGGAGTTTATGGCTTTGTTAGGTATTGATAATGATAAGCTTAACGATATTAAGAATCAGGTGAAAAGGAATTATCCCTTAGAATGTTGTGGGCTTTTAGTTGGTACGAACACATCTGAGAGAAAAGTTGTCGAAGTCCGTCAGGTAGAAAACAAAAATACTGATAGAACCCATGATAGATATGAAATAGAAGGTAAAGAATTTATGAAAGTGGATAAGGAGGCAAAAAAGAAAGGTCTCCAAATCATCGGCATCTACCACTCACATCCAGACCATCCCGCTATTCCTTCGGCATTTGATACGGAGCATGCATGGACAGGGTATTCTTATTTGATTATTGCCATAGAGAAAAGAGAAAAAATTGATGTCAGGGCATGGGTTTTCAATGATGAGAAAAGGCAGTTTGATGAAGAGGAAATAAACATATATTTTGTGACACAGTGATAAATACAAAGCCAACCATTAAATTTCATTTTGTCACAAAGCATAGGAAAATAATAAAGGTCATCGCCATTAATTTCGCCTTAATTGCTTTGATATTAGTGACGACGGAAGTTTTTGTAACTTTGTGTTTCGCTTTTCCGTCTGTATGTAAGTATACTCCAGTTTTAAAGGTTTTAAGAGTTCTATACTTAAGAGGTGTAAGGAATGTAATCCAGTTTATTCCAGAATATACTAAATATGATAAAGATCTTTTTTATACTTTAAAACCGGGTAGCTTTGAGTTTTACAACTTAGAATTTAAAACCAATTATTATGTAAACCAACTTGGCACTCGTGATGATGAAAATTCTTTAATATCTCCAGATGCGGTGGTGATTGGTGATTCTTTTGCGATGGGATGGGGTGTTCAACAGGATGAAACATTTGCTCAGGTAATTGAACACAAAAGCAATCTTAAGGTCCTGAATGCTGCTGTTTCTTCCTACGGAACAATTAGGGAAATGGGTATGCTTGCCAGGGTAGATACTTCAGCTTTAAGGTATCTTATTATTCAATATAGCGATAATGATTTTAATGAGAACAAGGCGTTTCTCGGAAATGAAGGGGCTTTTTTTGCATACGGCAACAAGATGTTTCATCATAGTCTGAAATTATATTCCCAGCGCAAGAAAAGGCACTACTTTGGTAAATATATTCATACCATGATTAGTGGGTTAGTGGGTAAATGTTCTTATGATGAGACAGCCAAGTTTGAGGAAGGTTGTACAGCAAAAATTGAGGAAGCAGAAGCTTTTATTAATATGTTAATGAAAAGTCAAGTGAATCTTCAGGATGTAGAAATTATCATTACAGAGCTTAATAGTTACGGAAATAATGACTCCGATTTTGTTGGGAACTTGAACAGGATTGTTAAATCTGGGAATTATCCCGAATATATTAAGAATATAAGGGTGATTGATTCTTCTAAGATTTTAAATAAAAAACATTATTTTATATTGGACGACCACATAAACAAAGAAGGGCATGAAGTCATTGCCGGGGAAATACTGAAGGTTATGCAGAATTATAAACCCAATTCACGGGATAGCAAATATTCGTGGGAATGACTTCTTTGTTTGATGGATAAAAATATGAATATCTTAGGCATATCAGCATTTTATCATGATAGCGCTGCTTGTTTGGTAAGAGACGGTAATATTATAGCAGCAGCGCAGGAAGAACGTTTCACAAGGAAAAAGCACGATCCGCGTTTCCCAATAAATGCAATTAATTATTGCCTTCAGGAAGCTGGGATTAACGTCAACCAGTTGAATTATGTGGTGTATTATGATAAACCGTTTTTGATATTTGAACGTCTTCTTTTAAGTTATCTTACAGTTGCGCCGAAAGGTATACGTTCCTGGTTGGAGGCTATGCCGCTATGGTTAGGTAAAAAATTGCGTGTAGAAAAAACAGTTCAGAAAGAACTAGGTTATAAAGGGGATGTTCTGTTTACTGAACATCATGAAGCTCATGCTGCGTCAGCTTTTTATCCATCTCCGTTTGATGAAGCGGCTATTTTAACAATTGATGGAGTGGGAGAATGGGCAACAGCAACATACGGTTTGGGAAAAGGTAAAGATATTAATATTATAAAAGAACTCCACTTTCCTGATTCCCTAGGATTGCTTTATTCAGCTTTTACATATTTTACAGGTTTTAAAGTAAACTCAGGTGAATACAAACTCATGGGGCTGGCGCCTTATGGAGAACCTTGTTATAAAGATATTATACTTACAAAGCTTGTTGATGTAAAAGATGATGGTTCTATTCGGCTTGACCTTTCGTATTTTGACTTTCTTGTGGGTTTACGTATGACAAATAGGCGCTTTGATAAACTTTTTGGCGGGCCTCCACGTAAACCAGAATCACCAATTACAAAAAGAGAAGCTGATATTGCCGCCAGCATTCAAGTTGTGACCGAGGAAATAATATTAAAGATGGTTAACCATGTATTTAAGGAAACCAAACAAAAAAATTTATGTATGGCTGGTGGAGTAGCGTTAAATTGTGTTGCAAATAGTCGGATATTAAGAGAAGGGCCATTTGGTAATATATGGATACAACCTGCGGCTGGTGATGCTGGTGGGGCGCTTGGTGCGGCATTAAGTGTATGGTATCGTTATCTCGATAATAACAGACATGTTTCCGGGAACTATGATAATCAAGATGGTTCATATCTTGGACCTTCTTTTTCTAGCGAAACTGTAAAAATATTTTTAGATAGCAATCAATATCCATATCGTAAACTTGATATGGACGAAAAACATAGAATAATTGCTCAACAAATAGCAAACGGTAAAGTTGTTGGATATATGTCAGGGCGAATGGAGTTTGGGCCCAGAGCTCTCGGAGCGAGAAGCATCTTGGGGGATCCACGCAGGGAGGATACGCAAAGTATTATAAACCTAAAGATAAAGTATCGTGAGTCATTCCGTCCTTTTGCCCCCTCAGTATTAGAAGAGAAGGCATCAGAATATTTTGATATAGATAGACCAAGTCCATATATGCTTCTTGTAGCCAGAGTCAAGGAGGAAAGGTGTATACCACAGCCTTCTCGTAATGGAATGGGGATTTTGGAACGTCTCAAGTTTAAAAGAAGTGATATACCGGCAGTGACTCATCTTGATTATTCAGCGAGATTACAAACTGTGAATCAAAAATACAATAGTGAGTATCATGCATTAATCTCTGAATTTGAAAAATTAACAGGATGCGCAGTGATAGTAAACACAAGTTTTAACGTGCGTGGTGAGCCGATTGTTTGTACCCCTGAGGATGCTTACAAATGCTTTATGAGAACGGAGATGGATGTTTTAGTGATTCAGGATTTTATTTTATTTAAAGATCAGCAACCTACATGGAAAGAAGGTAAGGAGTGGAAGAATGACCTTATCCTTGACTAAGAAAAAAGAAATAAGAAAGTTTGGAATAATTGCCTTTTTCTTTTTTGGGGTTTTATGTGGGTTGGCAGTCTTCCGAAGGAAAGAACTATTAATTTGGTTTTTTGGTTTTTTGTCAGTGGTAGGATTGTCTTTGCTATCTTTTCCCGAACCGCTAAAGCCGGTTTATGAAGGATGGTTAAAAATAGGGCATTTTATTGGTAGAATTGTTACTTCAATAATTCTTGCACTTGCGTATTATTTAGTAATAACTCCCGCAGGTTTATTAAAAAGATTATTTAGCGGAAGACCACTTCCTTTGAAACCCGACAAAAATGTTCTATCATACTGGCGTGATCATTCTAAGCTTACGGTAAATTATAAAGAAAGATTTGAAAAACGATATTAAAACAGTGAGGGAGGGGTAATATGGCAAAAAAATCTTTAATAAGAGAATTTTGGGAATTCATAAGGGTAAGAAAACGTTATTGGTTAATACCTATAATTATATTACTTTTATTATTGGGTATTTTTATAGTATTTACCGAAACAAGCACCGTAGCACCGTTTATTTATGCTTTATTTTAAAATAATGATAGAAATTATACCTGTTTGTCTTTAGTTTTGGAGTTTTACAGTGGCTGATGGCGAAAAACTTATTCCTGATGATCAAATTGATTTAAGAGGCGTGCTCTGTCCCATTAATTTTGTGAAAACAAAATTAAAACTGGAAATGATGGATTCAGGTCAGGTTTTAGAAGTACTATTGGATGATGGTGAACCTATAAGGAGTGTTCCTCGTAGTGTTAAAGAAGAAGGTCATAAGATTATAAAAGTAGAGAACATAGAAGGCGCCTATCGTTTGTTGATAAAGAAGGCATGAAAGTATATCATATTTCTAACAAAATATACTTGACATTTTTCATTTATAAATATAATATGCGCAGACTGTAGTTATTATTGGTCTTTTCTAATATCAAAGTGTAAAAAACGATTAAAAAATAACAAAATTCTAGAGGGTTTTTGATGTAGGAGGTTGTTATGGAAACGAAAGAAAAAAATAAGTGTTGCACATCGGAAAAAGAGGGGGGAATTTGGTTTACTGTTTCCCGAAGAAATTTTTTAACTCTTGCCGGATGGGGTCTGTTTTTTGCTTCAATGGGGGCTTATTTGTTAGAAATTTTTGGATATAAAGGATTTTTCTATCCAAAAGTACTTTTTGAACCTTCACCAAAATTTACCGTTGGACAACCAACGGCGTTTCCTGAAAATTCAGTAACTACATTAAAGTCAAGAAAGATATTTATAGTGCATGATGGAAACAGTTTTAAGGCGATTTCGGTGGTATGTCAACATTTGGGTTGTGCAGTAGAATTTTCTAAAGAAAAGAATATCTTTGAATGTCCATGTCACGGAAGTAAATACTATCGAAACGGTGTAAATTTCGCTGGACCCGCGCCAAGACCATTAAGCCATTTTGAAGTGGTTCTTGACGATGCTGGTAAGCTGGTTGTAGATACAAGCAAAGTCGTGCCACTTGAGACAGAATTGATTGTGTAGTATGAAATTTTAAATAGTTCATTTTTAAAGAAGGTTTAATTATGAGCCAAGCAACAATACCTAAACAAGGGATACGTGCACTTCTCGATTTAGACTGGTTGCAATCAAATATTCGTTGTCAGCATCGATGTCCCGCCCATATGGATGTACCTGGTTATATCCGTTTGATTAGTCAAGGCAAGTATGTTGAATCCTACAAGTTGATGAGAGAAACAAATCCATTTCCTGCCGTATGTGGTTATATATGTCCCCACCCCTGTGAGTCTAAATGTAAACGTGGTGATTTTGACAGACCTGTAGCAATTGATGCATTAAAGCGGTTTGTTACAGATTATATTTACAAGAACAAGATAAAAATTCCACCCCCAAAAGTAAATAAAAGAGCGGAAAAGGTTGCTATAATTGGCGCAGGACCTGCCGGACTAACCGCAGCCAACGATCTTGCAGGGATGGGTTATAGTGTGACTGTTTTTGAAAAAGAATCACAGGTTGGTGGTATGATGATGTGGGCGATTCCATCCTATAGATTGCCCCGTGAGCAAATAATGTTTGATGTGGGTCATATCATGTCGCGAGGTGTGGAAATTAAAATAAACACACCAATTGGAAGTCCAGGAAAAACACTTTCTGATCTACATAAAGAGGGATATAAAGCCGTATTTTTAGCCGTAGGTGCTCAAAAGGGGAAAAGACTTGAGATTCCTGGAGAAGAAGGGACAAAAGGTGTTATGGATTGTCTGGAATTTCTAAAAAATGTAAACGCCGGTGATATGAGAAGTCCTGGAAAAAAAGTGGCAGTGATTGGTGGTGGAAATTCAGCTATCGATGCGGCAAGGACGGCACAGAGACTGTGCCCTGAAGTTTATATTGTATATAGAAGGACTCGGGAGGAAATGCCAGCGTTATCATGGGAGATAGAAGAGGCTGAACATGAGGGTATTAAGTTCAATTACTTAGCAGCGCCTGTCAGGATTTTAATTGAAAATGGGAAAGTTAAAGCGCTCGAATGCATTAAAATGAAAATGGGCAAACCCGATAGCAGCGGTAGAAGAAGGCCTGAACCAGTCCCGAACTCTGAATTTACAATCGAAACGGATTGTATTATTACTGCTATAAGTCAGGAATCTGATCTAAAATTTCTCGGAGCCCATCACGGATTAGAAGTTACCAAATGGGGTATGATTGCAGTAGATGAAAACCTTGCAACAAACAAGAAAGGTGTTTTTGCTGGTGGTGATGTAACGCTGGGTCCAAGCACTGTTATTGAATGCATTGCCCAAGGGCACACTGCTGCAAAATCTATTGATAGGTATTTAAGAGGAGAAGATATTCGGGAACCTAAGAAAAAAGTTTGGGTTAGTCTTTTAGATGGTGAGTTTGATTTGAGGGAAGGAAATTACGATGCTGTGCCTCGTCAAAAGATGCAATTGTTGCCAGTGGACGATAGGCAGGGTACGTTTAATTTAGTAGAGCTTGGTCTCACTGAAACTCAGGCAGAGAAAGAGGCTTTGCGTTGTCTGAAATGCGACCTTAGTATTAACGTAGAAACGAATGAATGCGTCCTTTGTGGTAGGTGTAGTATGGTATGCCCTGTGGGTGCATTAAGACAGGTGGAAGTTGATAATGAAAGTAAAGAATATAGACCTTACGTTAGTAAAGATGGTATCGTAATAAAATATACAGATATATGTATTCGATGTGGAAATTGTAAAGATTGTCCAGTAAACGTGATTTCCTTAAAGCGCGTGCTTTGGAAACCCAATGAAGAAATTAACAAAATGTTAGAAGAAAAGGAGGAATAGGGGGAAATTTGATTATGTGTGTGGAGGAAATAGTTATAAAAAGTAAAGTGGAGAAAGGGATATTCAAATGAAATTAATTCCGGATTTAATAAAGAAAATTACGGACAATGAAATTTGGAAGTCTGTATTTCGCCACGGCTACACGGATACCCCCAGGAACAGGGTTCTTCAAATCATTAGTAACGTATGGTTGCATTTGCATCCAGCCAAAGTTCGGGAACACGGTACAAAAATCCGGTTTACATGGTGTATGGGAGGGATTACTTTTTTTTTATTCCTTTTTGAAACTATAACAGGCATCCTGTTAATGTTTTATTATGTTCCCGATGTAAATAGAGCTTATGCAGATATTGTTGATTTGATGTACGTGGTGCCATTTGGCAGATTTTTAAGGAATTCTCACCGATGGGGCGCGCATGCTATGGTAATTACGGTGAGTATACACATGTTCCGTGTATTTTTAACGGGTTCGTATAAACCCCCCAGACAATTTAACTGGGTGGTAGGTGTTGTCTTGTTAGTGCTTACGCTTTTATTAAGTTTTACGGGGTATTTATTACCTTGGGATCAATTGGGATATTGGGCTATTACTGTTGGTACGAACATGGCTCGTGCTACGCCATTCTTAGGCCATGAAGGCCCATTTGCGTACATATTGGGAATGAAGCCTGACAATGACATCCGCTTCGCTTTATTAGGAGGAACAATGATAGAAGCTCCAGCATTATTGCGAGCGTATGTATGGCATTGTATTGCAATACCTGTAATTGCTTCTGCATTGATGATGATGCATTTCTGGAGAATACGTAAAGATGGTGGTATTTCTGGTCCGTTATAGTTTTTGGGCATATATTGTTAAAGTTTATTGAAGTTATTTCTGAGGAGTGGATCCATGGAAGTTAGGGAGGAAAAGAGAGGACTGGTCGAGTTTAAAGACGACAAGGTGTTTACATGGCCCACCCTGGTAGCTAAAGAATTCCTTGCCGCAATTCTAGTCACGGTTGGGCTGCTTTTTTATTCGTATGTTGTAGATGCTCCGCTTAGGGAACTTTCGAATCCAGGGCAAGCTGAAAATCCAGCAAAAGCACCGTGGTATTTTTTAGGTTTACAGGAGGCATTAGTCTATTTTGATCCATGGTATGCTGGCGTTGTACTTCCAAGTATCATTATAATTGGTTTAATACTTATTCCTTATCTGGACAATAATCCCAAAGGGAATGGTTATTTTACGTTCAGAGAAAGGAAATTTGCCGTAACGACGTTCATTTTCGGTTACATATTGTGGTATGTATTGATTTATATAGGCACTGCGCTTAGAGGCCCTTTCTGGGCGTTTTTCTGGCCGTGGGAAAAATGGACGCATGATTTTCCAACACCCCCGCCATTGCATAACTTGCCATTGCCGTTGGGGATTGTACTTTTGCTTGGGTTTTATTTTGTTGGATTAGTCCTTCCTGCATTAGTTAAAAGGGACTTTTTTCTTAAGCTAGGTTTCATTCGGTACGTACTTACAATGGGGTTGCTTCTTACTATGATAGGTACGGTAATTAAGATGGTTTTAAGGCTAGCGTTTAGTGTTAGATACCTCGTTGCTACGCCTTGGATCAACATATGATTTATTTTAGGATACTTATATTAATGAGTATTTCCAGAATAGGTGATTTATGAGCTTACAAAGACTGATATTTTTTGTTTTAAGCGCCTTATTTTTTATAGGATCTTCTATTTGGCTTAAGGACGAATTTAGTCCGAATTGGGTTAAGTACCAAAAGGAGTATTATAAAGAACAGGCGATAAAAGTTGAGAAGGAGTATGCAGCAGCCGCTTCTGTAAGGGAAAAAGAGTTATTGGGTAAGCGTTTGGCTTCTTTTAGAAGACCTGTATATGGAGTAAAGCAGATTCTTTTGAAAGGTGAATATAGTTGGGCGAAAAGACAAAATGGTGATAAAGTAGATAGATGTATAACCTGTCATATAGACGAGGAAAAACTGAAGGCTTCGCACTCCAATACAAAAGAATTTCCTTTTGATATATACGGTTGTACGGTGTGTCACGGTGGCATTGGTAGGGCGTTAAGTGAGGAGATGGCGCACGAAGGTATGCATTATCATAAAAGACAGATGCAACTTCTAGTAGCAAATGCTGAAACAATGTTTGATTTTTGGAGTGAATTGGCAACCTTAACACCAGAAGAAAGCGATCCAAATCAGAGATTGGAAATGGGGGATTTTAAAAAGTATAGTATTACTGGTGATAAGGCAATTTATGTAGGCAGTCAAAAATGCCTAAAATGTCACATAGGCTTGACATCACCACATGTGGAAAGATGGCAGAGAATTAAGTTTAAAACTTTTGAACGTGTAAAAGAAGCTCCTGATTATATAGCTGGAAATGAGGCATATCGAAAGACGTGTTTGAAATGTCACACGACTGGTTATGATGAAACTACTGGAAAATATTCAGAGGAAGGTGTTACCTGTGAGGCTTGTCATGGTGCGGGAGAGGTGTTTGCTTATTTCATGGATATTGGAAAAGCACTTGAAGGACAAAAGATTGCTAAAGTGGGTACATTTGGGACACCCTTTAACGTCTGTGGACCGTGTCATCACACACGTGGTCATGAGATGAGACTTAAATTTTTCCAGGAAAAAGGCGGCTCTGATGAGTGGTTCTTCCCACAGCACACGTTTCCATATAAGACAAGTTCGCCTGGTAAAGCTGAATCTGAATTAAAATCGTTACCAAAGATTTATTAGTATGTTTATTGATTTACAATTTAGAATCTATTAAAATTAGGTGCGTTGAGAAGAATATTTGCGGGTTTTAAGGGGAGGAGGCATAAAATGAAATTGTTAAAACTGGGCGCGATTTTACTCGCCGCCCCTTTAATTTGGAGTTTGCAGGCTGGCAGCGTAAAGGCACAGTCTGAAGTAGAGCTAAAGGAGATGCAAAAAAAGGCCATGGGCTACTATGACATCCTGTATCCCAATGATACTTTGAAAGATTGGTTTACGAATAATGTTGGTCTGGAAAAGGGTGCTGGTCCATGGCAGAACTTATACAAACCAGTTCCATTACAGATGTACTGGTTTCCGGTAAGGCATTATGTAAAACCAGACGGAACATATTACGACCAATTGCTAGAAAAATTTAAGCCTACCGATTGCGTAAAATGTCACGAAGAAGTAACTCCTGGGTTTGTTAGGGATTGGGAAGAATCAACTCATGCAAAACCCAGGAAAAATCCTCGCTTTGCTGAAAAAACACAGCAGATTGAGAAACTAATTGGTAGAGAGCTTAAAGAAGTGACCTGTAGCGATTGTCATGGAAAGGACCATAAAGAGTTGCATATGCCTACACCTGCAACTTGTGGTGAATGTCACCCTCAGCAAACAATAGAATTTATGTCAGAAGCTGAGCGTGGTCGTCCAAACCACATTGAGGGTCTGGCCGCGAATGTGATCCCACCATGGTATCCTGAAATGGCTAGAAGAGGATATCCTGCTGGACAGTTCGGTTGCGATCTTTGCCACGCTACAGACAGATGTAATATTTGCCATTCAAGACATAAATTTGCAGCAGCAGAAGGCAGGAGACCGGAGGCATGTATGAGTTGTCACATGGGTTTTGATCATCCTGATGCGGAAACCTATGGTGAATCGAAGATGGGTTATATCTATCACATGGAAGGCGAACATTGGGATTGGGAAAAGCCACTAGCAGAGATTGTTCCAGGCAAGGATTATAGAACGCCAACATGTCAATTCTGCCATTTTGACCAAGGAAACGGTACGTTTGCACATAATCCAGTAACTAAGGGTGTTTGGAGGATGGGAACTGTACCACCCATAGGGATAGACTACAAGTCATCATTAAAGGATTACCCATTTGGTATACAGCTTCCCCCGATGAATTATAAACTAGATGTGTATTCTCCTGAAAATAAAAAGAGATCAGAGCAGTGGGTGGCAGTTTGCAGCAAATGCCACAGTCCGAGATTTGCCAGGTTATACCGTGAAAATTTAGATAATTTTATGTTTGAGATGTGGAAACATCAAGATAGGGCTCAGTTAATATTGGACGATCTTGCAGCAAACGATGAGTTTGACGTCCCAATTAAAGAAAGGGACATCTTCCCACTAGGTGACATACTTGCTGATGCATTAGGACCGGGATTATTAGGAGAGGCTGTTTATAAAGCCTTTAAAACAACTGGTGGGAAAGTACCGGTTATTGGTCCAATTCTTGGATTGTATGGAGTGTTTATGACGGGAAAGAATAATCCTTCAGAGATTGAACTTACTTATGCTAATATGTGGTTTGGCGATGCGAAACATGCATACAAGGGTGTTGCCCATGGGCAACAGGATATTGCCTGGTGGTATGGCGCTGCTAAGGTATATCAAGGCATCAATAAATTGGAAAGTCAGGCTATAGCTCTCAAGCGAGGAAAGAAGGTAGATGAGTTTATGGCAGCAAAAGGCAGGAAGAGTGTTGCTGGTATCGTGGGTAGCATTGTAGGTATTGTTGCGGTACTCATGTTTGGAGCAGCAATGTGGAAAAAGAGACGTGAGACTCGACAATGATACATGACGCTTTTACATTGCAATAAAAACAAAAAAGGCATCTTTTATAAGATGCCTTTTTTGTTTGGCAAATAGTTTTATTTTTTATGAATACAGAGAAAATGTATGTTGAATAATGTCAGGAGGCATGTGCTGAGTTCTTTGCAGTTTGGTGCTTTTCCAAACGAGTTTAAAAACGAAAGCGATACCTATAAACATTCTAAGGTTATAATAATGGGAGTGCCTTTTGATGGAACGGCAACTTACCAGACGGGAACTAAAATGGGACCCAATGCTATATTAAACGCATCTGTAAACATTGAGCCTTACGACGAAGAATTAGGCGAAATATATACATTAGGGATTTTTACTGTGGGGACGCTTAATATAGAGGAAATACATACAGTTCCAGAGAAAGTAATCGAGACGGTGTATCGCACTAGTAAGGAGATCGTGAAAGATGGTAAATTTCTAGTAACACTAGGTGGAGAGCATTCTATATCACAGGGGGTAATTAGGGCATATAAAGAAAAATACAAGAGATTATCCATCCTTCAATTAGACGCACACCTTGACTTGATGGAACAATTTGGTGGAACCCGGTGTAGTCATGCGAGTGTGTCCAGGAGGGTTGTCGAAGACTTGAAATGCAAAGTAACTAGTTTTGGTGTAAGGGTTGTATCAAGAGAAGAGCAGAACTTTGTAAAAAAGAACAAGAATGCCATATCAGTGTTTTATGCAAGAGATATTCATAATAACGATAATTGGCATGAAGAAGCCATAGATACTTTGGATGATTACGTATATATTACTTTAGATGTTGACGGTTTAGACCCTTCTATTATGCCAGCTACGGGGACGCCTGTTCCAGGTGGTTTGGGGTGGTATAGAACGGTGGATTTTCTTCGCAAAGTATATGAAAATCGGAAAGTGGTAGGCTTGGATCTGGTAGAATTAAAACCAAATCCGGGAAATGAGTCTCCAAATTTTTTATCAGCTAACCTTGTTTACAAAAACATAGGGTTTTATAAGAAGTATACTCTGTTATCATAAAGTATTTATGATAACAAAAAGAGTATATACGTTTTTATCGCGCTGTTTTTAATGCCTTCCTTTGCTTTTTCTGAAACCTCTTATGATTTATCCCCAGATTTAAAACTTTCCATAGAAAATCACTTACGACTTTCAGGGAGTACTTTAGGGAATAACCTTGATTTAAATAATGATATTAGTGATGGTGTTACATATATGGGAGGTACTTATAATACACAGATTAATATCCCGACTTCTGCATATTTGTAACAATCACTGAGTAAGAAACCTTAATTTGTTGGTCTTTTGAGGTGGAAGATGTAAAAAGTGCCAATGTAGTGCCTAAAAAAATAAAGATTCCTTTATTTACAAGGGTTCCAGCCTATTATGTGCAAAAGTAGGGAACATATATCTTTTAATTTTTTGACAGGTATGTTTTTCCCATGGAAATATTATCACGAAAAGAGGGATGATGAAGATATATTAGGACTAGCGCCGGCTCCACGTTATGATGGGGATGCAGATCCCGCTTATCAAATTGAATTGGCGACTGAGATTACGTTTTGAGTAAAATTTATAGGAAATAGTTTAACCTTTTAAGAACACTCTTCAATCTGCATCTTTTATGTGCAGTAATTGACTTTTAAAGATATGATTGATTACCTCCTTGCCTCAATTCCTCAACCAATTTTTTTACTTGTTCGGCACTTTGTTTGTTACATATAAGTGTCGCATCTTTTGTGTGTACGATAATTAGATCTGATATACCAATTGTTGTTATTAAATGTTGTTCGTTATTCACAATAATACACGAGTGTGTGTCTGTTCCATGATGTATGCCTAAGATTGTATTACCCAGACTATCCTTCTTATTCCAACGTTCTATAGCATACCATGAGCCAATATCATCCCACTTGAAATCTGCCTCGATGACAATAATATCCTTTGCCTTTTCCATTACAGCGTAATCGATTGAGATCTTTTCAAAATTCTGGTATTCTTTCTCCATAGTAGTCCATTCGGATTTTGTTCCTAATGCAATGCCAATTCGTTCAAGCCCTAGTGCTAATTTTGGTGTATATTGTGAAAGACATTCAAGTATTTTTGATGTTTGCCAGACAAATATCCCACTGTTCCAGTAGTATTCTCCAGTATTAATAAAGTTTTGCGCAGTTGTCTTATCAGGTTTTTCCTTGAATGATTTTACTTCGTATACCATAAAGTTGTTTTCTTTCAATACCTGTTTACCACGATGTATATAGCCGTAACTTATTGAGAGTTCTGTAGGTTTAATTCCCACTGTAAGCAGTGAATTATTTTTACTTACAACATTGACGGCAGTTTCAATCACTTTAATGAATCGGTTTGCAGGTTCTATAATATGATCTGCAGTCATAACAACCATTATTGAATTAGGAGAGATTTTTTGAATGATTGTTGCAGCAAGGCCTATACATGGTGCAGTGTCTCTTCCTATAGGTTCAGCAACGATATTTGAAATGGGAATTTGTGGAACATGTTTTTGTATTTGTTCTTTGTGTAATTTATTAGTAATGATAAGGATGTTTTCTGGTTTGAATGCGGGAGTTATTCGGTCGATTGCGTGTTGAAGCATACTACGCTCACAGACAATTTTCAAGAGTTGTTTGGGGGTATTTTCTCGGCTCCATGGCCAGAAACGTGTTCCGCTTCCCCCCGCCATGATTACAGCATATTTCGAATTTGTCATTTTTTAACCAGAGTAAGCGTAAAGCAACATAGAAGAAATTACGATTGCAGCGGTTTCAATCCTTAGTGTTGAAGGACCCACGTTGATTGGTACGCAACCTGCCTTTTCTGCCATTTCGAGCTCTCTATGTGTAAAACCGCCTTCGGAACCTATGATGCAAACGATTTTTTTGGCTGATAGATGCTCATTTAGAACACTCTTTAATGTTTTGGCATGAGATTCTGTGCATGCTATGAGTGATAGGTCATAGTTACAAATAGTTTTTATTAAACCATCGAATAACATTACATTTTCTATTTTAGTAATATAATTTCGCTTACACTGTTTAGATGCTTCAATAACGACCTTATTCCATTTCTCTATTTTTTCATCAGACTTGCTCCGAATATCAACAACACTTCGATCACAATAAATGGGAGTTAAGGTCTTTACACCTAACTCAGCGCATTTTTGAATTAAAAAGTTCACTAGTTTACCTTTGGGAACTGAAAATGCGATAGTGATATCAACATGCGCCTCTCTATCAACAGTTTTAGATTGTTCAATAGATACCTTTAACTTGTCGTCTAGTATTTCAGTAATATTCGCAATGTATTCAAATCCTTTTCCGTCAAAAAGCATAATTTTACTTCCCAATTTTGCTCGTTTGACATGTAATATATGATGTGCCTCCTTGCCATTAAGCCAAATTTCAGGAGTTGTGGGAGTATACGATATATAAAAACGGTCTTGATGCATTTATACGGTCAAAGTATGCTTGGTAAGGCTTCGTTCTCTGGCAAAATTGATTATTGTGTGATTAGGGCAGACCTCCACACATTTTCCGCAGGAGGTACATTTATGATAATCGATTACCGCAAGATTATTTTGTACATGAATGGCATCGTAGGGACATATCTTCTCGCATTGTTTACAGGCAATACAAGAATCCTGGCAAATCTTCTTGGCAACCGCGCCTTTATCGAGTGACTTGCATCGTACGTGCACCATTTTGGATTCTGGCAATATACTGATGATCTTCCTGGGACAAACGGCAGCACACTTTCCACAAGCTGTACATCGTTCCTCAATTACCTTGGGAATGCCATCCTTCCCCAGATACATTGCTTCAAATTTACACGCTTCTACACATGTCCCCAAGCCCAGACAACCATAGTCGCAGCCTAGAAAACCACCACCGAAAATGTTTGCTGCACGACAGTCTTTAATACCATTATAGATGAATTTGTCTTTAACACCTCTAGCATGACACATCACGACGGCAACGACACGTTCCTTACCTTCAAATTTAACTCCCATAATGTTTGCGACAAGTTTTGCCACGGCAGCTTGTCCTACAGTGCAGCCAGTGACAGGTGCTTTTCCTTCCACGACAGCCTGTGCAAAACCACTACAGCCAGGTTGACCACACGCACCGCAATTTGCGCCAGGGAGCACCTCATTAATACTGTCAATGCGAGGATCAACTCTAACTGCAAACTTATCTGAGGCAATGGCTAAACCTATTCCAAAGACCATGCCTAATATACCTAATGTAATTGTAGCGCCTAAAAGTAAGCCCATATGATTTTCCACCAAAAATATGAGTTAACAATTATTTTAACATGTAAATAAATGTAATTTGTTCCAACTTATGCCATCGTTCCGATCATTCTGTGAATCGCTTGTCCAGCAGGTACCATTGGAAAGACATTTTCGGTTGGATCTATCCTGAAATCCATAATGACAGGTCCTTTTATAGCAAATGCCTTTTCTATTGTTGGCCGAACATCTTCTTTTTTCTCGACTAAAAATCCCTTTGCACCATAAGCCTCTGCTAATTTGACAAAATCTGGATTACCGTTCAAATTAACTCCGGAATAACGTCTGTTATAAAACAATTCCTGCCACTGCCGCACCATTCCAAGATAGCCGTTATTCAGTATAGCTATTTTCACTGGTATGTTTAAACGAGCAACGGTGCTGAGTTCTTGTATATTCATTTGAATACTGCCGTCTCCTGCAATATCTACAACAATCTTGTCAGGACATCCTAGTTGAGCCCCAATTGCCGCAGGAAAACCATAGCCCATTGTGCCCAATCCACCCGAAGAGAGAAATGTACGCGGTTTTGTAAATGTAAAATATTGGGCTGCCCACATCTGATTTTGTCCTACCTCTGTTGTAATAATGGCGTTACCCTTTGCAGCATCACAGATCTGTTCGATTACATATTGGGGTTTAATGACGTTTCCACTATTCTTGTATGATAGCGGATTTTTTTCTTTCCAGAGCCTGATTTTATCAAGCCACTCTTTTCTCTCGGTAAAATGGATATATTTATTGAGTTCTTGTAAGATATTCTTTGCATCACCTACAACTGGAATATCTACTCTGACAGTCTTACCAATAGATGCCGGATCAATATCAATGTGAATAATCTTTGCATGAGGGGCAAATTCATCGATCTTCCCGGTAACTCTATCATCAAATCTTGCACCAATTGCTATCAAAACATCCGATTCGGTCACTGCGAAATTTGCGTAAGCAGTGCCGTGCATTCCCAGCATCCCCAAGGATAAATTGTGATCTTCAGGAAAACCACCAAGTCCCATAAGTGTTGTGGTCACAGGAAGATTTCCCTTTTCAGAGAGTCCAAGTAATTCTTTTGAACATTCAGAGGTGATTATACCGCCACCCGTGTAGACGACAGGCTGTTTGGAGGAATTGATAACCTCAGCGGCATGCTTGATTTGGCGAATATTACCTTCATACCTGGGTTTGTATCCTGGCAGTTCTACCTCTGCTGGTATCACTTCTTCACATTTTTCCATTGTGACGTCTACAGGTAGGTCAATCAACACAGGACCTCGCCTTCCAGTATTTGCTATAAAAAATGCCTCTTTTACAATTCTGGCAAGGTCTTTAACGTCTTTTACTAAGTAACTGTGTTTTGTTATAGGACGTGTGATGCCAATGATGTCGGCTTCTTGAAAGGCGTCATTGCCAATAAGAAATGTTTTGACCTGTCCTGTTATAGCAACTATGGGTATAGAGTCCATGAAAGCAGTTGCAATTGCAGTGGTTAAGTTTGTAGCGCCAGGACCTGATGTGGCAAGACAAACACCCACCTTGCCTGTAGCTCTGGCATATCCGTCTGCTGCGTGACCAGCACCTTGTTCATGTCGGGTTAAAATAAACTTTATAGGAGACTCGAACAATACATCAAATAAGGGTAAAACGACACCGCCAGGAATTCCAAAGAGATACTCTACTCCTTCTCTTATTAGTGCATCCACTAAAATTTGTGAACCTGTTTTAATCATAATTTACAGTTAAAGAAAAATGTTTTATCTATATAGAAAACATTAAATAAAAATACAAAAAACGGCAATACGATTTTTATATTGCCTTTTACGGGTATGCTTTTGTAGGAGAGTACGCGCTTGAATAAACAAAAAACGCATCTACACCCTAGCTAAATTTGGCATGGAAATTGATTGGGCGGATTTATTAATGAACCGATTTGTTTTCCTCATCGGTTTTTTCGGTTTCTGTGTCCTCATTTAAATCTTCATAATCAAAATCTTCTAGGTCTTCATATTTTGCAGGTTTATAATCGGGTTTTTTAGAACTTTCTAATTCTTCATTATAAGCTGCGAGGACTTTTTCCTGTATTTCTTCCCTGCATTTTGAGTTTATTGGGTGGGCTGTATCTGCATGTAATTTTAATCTGCCTGTACCCCTGGACGCACGTTTTTCATCCAATTTTGTACCGCAATCATTGCAATATTGAGCCATTATGTGATTTTTTCCACCACACTTTGGGCATCTGTCTGTGAGTTTTCTACTGGGCATAGCTATAAATGCCCCTTTGTGTCCTTCGATAACCTTTAGATCCCTTACAACAAAATCATTATCTATTGTTATACTACAAAATGCCTGCAATCTGTTTTTCTTAGCTTCTGTTAACTTTACCCTGACTTCAGTAATATTCACTGTCTTCTCCCTTCTTGTTTATCTAGCAATATCTTAGAAATCGTTGGTTACCACAAACACATCGCCAATATTAAGCATCTTTATTTTTAGCTCAATTTCTTTTAAATCCATTTCCTCCTTACATAAGCCATATAAAGCCGAACCACTTCCTGATAAAAGTACGCCACAAAAATTAAACTTACTTAGAGCTTTTTTTATTTTTTCAAGGTCTGGATAAAGCTTAAAGACCACGTCTTCTAAGCGGTTATGTAAAAAGGCTCCTAATTTATTCGGATTTCCTGATATAAATTCTCGCATGAAAAAATTAACATCTTTCAAATTTTTTGTCAAGCTATTTTTAAAATTTTTATAAACCATTGCAGTGTTTACCTCAAACCTTGGATAAATTATTATGTAATTATAACTTACATTTATGGGATATGGAGTAACTATCTCGCCACGTCCTTTACATATTGCTGTATTACCAACCACAAAGAATGGTGTATCAGAACCTAATTTCCCAGCTAATGACATCAATTGTTTTTCATCGTATCCAATCCGCCACAGCTTGTTTAATCCAACTAAAGTTGCTACAGCATCACTACTTCCGCCACCAAGTCCTGCTCCAATTGGTATTCTTTTATCTAAATGAATTTTTACGCCTCTGTAAGTTTTGGATTCGTTCTGTAAAAGGCGGACAGCTTTAACGACTAAGTTGTCCTCACCTGCGCTAAGTTTAGGGTTTGAGCATGTAAATACTACGTTTTTATCATAATTTTCCATATAAATATAATCGAATAGACTAACTTCTTGCATAACAGTTTCAATCTCGTGATAACCGTCCTGTCGTTTGCCCAATATCTCCAGAAAAAGGTTGATTTTCGCTGGTGCGGCGATTTTTATTTTTCCGTTTTCTTCCCAGAATTTCATTGATAATATCCTTAAATTTTAAAAATAAATAAATAAAAACGCTTTATTGGATTTTAAATTTATTCATATAATAGCATGGCTAGGGAAATTCGTTAAGAATATTTTTAGATTATGTCTAATGATGTGGTACAATAAATTTTAAATACGGTAACAGTATAGTAGTAAAATTCAGGTTATAATAGTGCCAGTTTATACAATTAGAAGTTTAAACATAATAATGCTTGATGCTTACCAATTTATAGTAACTTTTTTTTGGTATTTACTGTAATGTTATCAGTTAAGATTGGAC
>MHXP01000182.1:0-642 GCA_001824485.1 Planctomycetes bacterium GWA2_39_15
AATTCATCCTGACTGCGCCATACACATTCAAGTATATAGCAGAATCATAAACCATAGATACATGGCGGAGGGAGTAGGATTCGAACCCACGGGAGACTTTCGCCTCCAGCAGTTTTCAAGACTGCCGCCATAGTCCACTCGGCCATCCCTCCTGTTATTACAAATTGTCCCCTGAACTACAAACTTCTTCTAAAACCTTCTTAGCCACAAAGATTGGTGTATTCTTTTGCATAGCCAATGCAATGGCGTCACTAGGCCTGGAGTCAATTTCCATAATAGCGCTATTTTGTTGTAATACAATCTTCGCATAAAATGTATTGTTCTTCAGGTCGTTAATAACAACCCTTAAAATTCCTGCATTCAATTCTTTAATAACACTGTAAATCAAATCATGCGTTAAAGGGCGAGGGGTTGTAATTCCTTTAACTGCACGATCAATTGCCCATGCCTCATTGAGACCAATAACAATCGGGAAACTCCGTTGTCCTTCTTTTTCCTTCAGGACAATAATCTGATGATCGCTTGTCTCTGTGATCATAATCTTTGAGAGTACCATATGGATCATATGCAATCCTTAACCGTTTAGCGACAACTAAATATAAATACAACCGCCGTTACGATATTTAGTACAGGGACAGAACT
>MHXP01000182.1:677-9140 GCA_001824485.1 Planctomycetes bacterium GWA2_39_15
GACATCCCCCTTCATCCCCTCCTTGCGAAGGAGGGGAAAGAGGGGTGGTTATAAGTTCAAGGCCAATTTTAAAGACTGAGTTTTACCGAATCACGATGAATTATTTACCTATTACTTCTGTTGGTAGCCTTTGCATTGCCCAGTGTTTCTCTGATTCCTGAAACTTCATTGACACTCTAAAGATCGACTGCTATACTAGCGCTATTTCTGGGCAAATTTACGTAAATGAAATCGTATTACCATCGTTCAAAGAGCCTGGCCAACAGTTTTCTGTTTATCCTGCCCCTGTTGGTCACTTATGAAGTGGGAATTGCAATACAAGGTTCGTGCGTCAAGAATACTGCTGATATCATTGTTAAGACTCCTCTGGCTTTGCTTGGTAAAAACGGTTCTTTGATATTTAATTCGCTGGTTATTATTTTTCTATTTGCGTCAGTATTTTACATAGAAAAGGAATATCGCTTAAGCCCTGTAATATTCATACCCATGTTTATAGAAAGTACAGTTTATGCGCTTTTTATGGGTTACGGACTCGGATTTGTCGTCTATAAGGTCTTATTTCCTTATGCCCTGTCTTTACATTTTTCTAAAGATATGTGGATGGGAATTATCCTTTCTGTTGGAGCAGGAGTTTACGAGGAGATTGTATTCAGACTGCTCTTAATCACATTACTTTATTTCACACTTACAACCTTATTAAGAATATACAAACCCATCGGTGCAATTATAAGTATTATCACGGCTGCCTTAATATTCACCTTTATGCATTACGTTGGGAATTTAAGCGATAGTTTTACTTATACCAACTTTACGTTTCGTTTTTTAGCCGGAATTGTTCTATCCGCTATCTTCATGTTTCGCGGATTGGGTATTGCTGTTTATACACACGCTATTTATGACGTACTTTCAGTTTTGAAACCTTTTCATGTTTAAGGAGTTTTAAGTGGAAAATATCATCATTGGAATTACAGGCGCCAGTGGAGTCGTTTATGCGCAACGTTTATTGCAAATCCTTTGCAGAAAGGAATACAACATCCACTTATCCATATCGGAAGCTGCTTTCCTAGTTATTAAGCATGAATTGGGGATCGACTTAAACCGCAGCCAACTAAATATTGGAGAATTTCTGGGTTACTCGACGGACAATATTATCTATTATAACAACGCAGACATTGGCGCAACTATCGCAAGTAGTCGTTACCCCATCAAAGCGATGGTAATTGTCCCATGCAGCATGAACACTCTATGCTCTATTGCACATGGCATTTCTAACAATCTCATTCAACGGGCAGCGAGTGTTACTATTAAAGAAGGACGAAAACTTGTGGTAGTACCGCGTGAAACTCCGTTATCTTCCATTTATCTGGAAGCCATGCAAAAACTATGCTCTGCTGGAACATGTATTTTACCTGCCATGCCAGGATTCTACCACAATCCGAAGACCATTGCAGATCAGGTGGATTTTATCGTGGCCAAGATATTGGACGTGTTGAATATAACACACACCCTTGTTCCTGAATGGCACAGTGGGGAAATACTTACTATTGAAGATTTATAAATCCTATGGATATTGATAAATTCCAAAAGCTCATCGAAGAAACCTATTTTAAAAAAGACGCAAAACGCGGTTTGTCTAAAACCTTTATGTGGTTTACCGAAGAGGTCGGTGAACTTTCCCGTGCATTGAGGGAAAACAATAAAGAAGAATTGAAAAAAGAGTTTGCCGACGTGCTTGCATGGCTCTTTACACTGGCAAGTTTGTCAGGTATTAAGATGGCAGACACAATTAGCAAATACACTTCGGGATGCCCCATGTGTCACAAAAGTCCTTGCATTTGTGAAGAAAAAGAGGAAATAGTCTCATGACTGATACACAAACTAATATAAAACCACCATACGAGGGATGTCAGCCTGTATACATCAAAAAGGTTAGAGGCGTTGGCTTTTGGATCGCTGTAGGGCTTGCCTCTTTCTTTTTCTTATGTACTCTATCGCTATTTGTACTCTTTATCGGTTCTCTTGTAATAAGTAAAGCATTTGTTACGGGTTCTACTACAGAGGAGAAGAAACACGTTTATGAAACTGTTGTAGAAGGAAGCAGCGAAAATAAGGTTGCTATAATTTCAATCAAAGGCATTTTAAGCAATGAATCGGCAGAGAGTTTGTTTATAGAAAAACCCAGCATTGTTGAGATTGTAAAACAACAACTCGAACAAGCTGCTGGCGATACCAATGTTAAAGCCGTACTTTTTGAGGTAGACAGCCCTGGCGGTGGTATCACAGCTAGCGATATCATCTATAACCAGATTACAAAATTCAAAACTGATACAAAGAAAAAGGTTGTTGTTTATATGCAGGACGTGGCAGCTTCCGGTGGCTACTACATTTCTTCCGCCGCGGATGCCATTGTTGCACATCCTACAACGATTACAGGCAGTATCGGGGTTATTATGCCGTTGGTAAACGTGGCAGAACTCATCAGCCGATATGGCATAAAGGATAACTCCATTGCCTCTGGAGATATGAAAGAAATAGGCTCTCCATTTAAACCTATGACCACGGAAGAATCCCTTGTTTTAAAAGACATCATTGATGAAATGTACATGCAATTTGTAAATGTAGTTTCCACAGGAAGAAAACTGGACATAGAAGCTGTAAAAAAACTTGCTGACGGGAGAATCTATACAGGAAAACAAGCCCTTGAAAATGGACTAGTTGACCAATTAGGTTACCTTGAAGACGCCATAGGCCTAACCAAAAAACTTACAGGACTTACTGAGGCAACCATTGTAAGATATGAAAAGCATTATGGACTAGCTGAACTATTTGGCTTGATGTCCGCAAAACTACTTCAAAATAATACCATCAAACTGGACATCTCCCAACTCCATGAACAATGTGAAACCAAACCCATGTATCTTTGGACTGGTCGTTCCGGGAGTAAATAAGTTAACATATTATGGTACGTGTTCGTTTTGCACCTTCACCCACAGGTCTCTTACACATTGGCAATGCACGCATGGCCGTTTTCAACTGGTTGTTTGCAAAACGGCATCAGGGTATCTTTATCTTAAGAATCGAAGATACCGACGTTGCGCGCTCTGAGAAAAAGTACATGACCCAACTCATAGAAGACCTCCACTGGTTAGGATTAACCTGGCAGGAAGGGCCGGACGTCGGCGGTCAGTACGGTCCTTATCTACAGTCAGAACGCCTGCACATTTATAACGACATCTGTCAAAATTTTTTAAAAGAAGAGTTGGCATACCCATGCTATTGCACGCCTGAACAACTGGAAGAACGCAGACAATTAGCCCGACTTTCCGGGAAGCCGCCACGATACGACAATCGCTGCCGCAATTTAACTGATACACAAAAAAAAACTTTTGAATCTTCAGGTACGAATTTTACTATTCGTTTTAAAGTGCCAGATGAATTGATTGTATTCGACGACCTCATTCGCGGAAAATGTCAATTTGACATGAAACTAACGGGAGACTTTGTGATCATGCGGTCTGATGGAACTCCATCTTTCCACTTTGCTGTTGCTGTGGATGATACTATGATGCAAATTACACACGTCATCAGGGGAGAAGACCATTTATCAAATACGCCCTGTCATATATTACTTTTCAATGCCTTAAACCAAAAACCTCCTCAATTTGCCCATCTGTCACTGACTATGGGCGCTGACCGCACCTTGCTGAGTAAACGACATGGGGCATCTTCCATTTCAGAATATCGCAAACTGGGTTATTTGCCAGAGGCTATTTTAAACTATATGATGCTTCTGGGATGGATGCCAAAGGACAAAAACGAGAAATTTAAAGTTAATGATATAATTGACACATTTGAAATTAGTTCCATGAGCAAGGCTTCTTCCACATTTGATCAGCAGAAATTGGATTGGTTAAGCGGACAATATATCCGTGAAGCCGATATAGAAAGGCTTACAAGCATAGCAATACCTTATTTACAATCAGCGGGTTTCATCTCCACAGATGAAGCTAAAATTGACAAAACTAAACTAAAATTGATTATAGATGCCGTGAGAGGCAACATATCCTGCCTGTCTCAGATCGTTCATGAATCAGAAATCTTTTTCAAGGATGTTGTAATCAGCGAAAAACATGTTGAATTTCTTTCGTCAGAGACTTCGCAGTCCATACTTTCGGCTTTTTATATGGAACTCAAGAAGCAGAACAACTTATCTCCTGATATTTTTAGGGAGATATTAAAGACGGTACAAAAAGAAACGAGAGTAAATGGTAAAGGACTTTATATGCCCATCCGCGTTGCCTTGACAGGCAGAGAACACGGACCGGAACTTTACAGTGTTGCCAATATCCTGGGCATCAATACGTGCAAGACGAGGATTGAACGATTTCTTTAAATATTTGATTTTAAGAAAGATAATTATGACACTAAAACTTTACAATTCATTAACTAAAAAGAAGGAAGTCTTTACACCTTTACACGAAGGACTTGTTAATATTTATGTATGCGGCCCTACGGTTTATGATCATCCGCATATTGGACATGCCAAGAGTTATGTCAGCTTTGATGTAATCGTCCGTTACCTTCGGCATCTTGGTTATAAAGTGCGTTATGTTCAAAACATTACCGACGTTGGACACCTGACCGACAACGCAGATGCAGGTGAAGACAAAATCCTCAAACGCGCGCAAAGAGAACACGTAGAACCTGCAGAACTTGTCGAGATATACACGCGAAGCTATTTCGAAGATATGGACGCATTAAATAATTTAAGACCTGATATATCTCCTCGCGCAACGGCACATATCCCTGAACAAATCGAGCTTGTAGAAAAGCTGGTTGAAGAGGGATTTGCTTATGTGTCAAACGGTTCTGTTTACTTTGATGTCCAGAAATTTAAGGAATATGGGAAGCTTTCTGGTCGGAAACAAGAGGAACTTGAGGCAGGCGCCCGAATAGAAATCAATCCCGAAAAACGGAATCCCTCCGATTTTGCGCTCTGGAAGAAGGCAGAATCGGGACACATCATGCGCTGGAAAAGCCCGTGGGGAGAAGGTTTCCCTGGATGGCATCTTGAATGTTCTGCCATGTCTATGAAATATCTTGGACAAACGCTGGACATACACGGCGGCGGCCTTGAAAACATCTTCCCCCACCATGAGTGTGAAATTGCACAGAGCGAAGCAGCAAACAAATCACCGTTTGTCAGATACTGGATTCACAACAACATGGTCACTGTAAATGGACAAAAGATGGGAAAATCACTAGGTAATTTTATTACCCTCAAAGATGCCTTTACGAAATACCGTCCTTTAACTATACGATTCTTCATACTCTGCACTCATTACCGCAGTCCGGTAGACTTTAGTAATGAAGCTCTTGATGCGGCAGACAAGGGTCTTGAACGTTTACACAATACCATTAAACATTTACGGGAACAGATAGAATATGCAAAGGATGGCTCAACACCCAATTCCATCTATGAAAAATTAGAACAATATAAAAGAACTTTCATTGAATCAATGGACGAAGACATTAATACCCCGGGTGCTATTGCCGCCCTTTTTGATCTATCAAAAGAAGTCAATTCACTGCTTGACTCTGGCCAAGAAATAAGCAAAAAATGCCTTGGGGATATTGATACACTTTACAAACAACTCGGTGGAGACGTACTTGGCATTATCCCACAAATATTTGAATCTGAGCAAAAGGGTGAAGCGGATGTGCTGGATAATATTATGCGTGTGCTCATTGATACCCGCAATGAACTGCGCAAGGCAAAACAATGGCAGTTATCAGATTTCATTCGTAACAAACTTACTGAAATAGGCATTGCCCTCGACGATAAACCAGACAGCACCGCATGGAAAAGGATAAAAAAATGATTACACTAGAACAGGTAAAGAACCATCCAGACGTCAAAGTATACATAAAAAAAGCAAATGAATTTTTAGGGGTAATTGGTTACACAGAACACGGGGAACGTCACGGAAATTATGTGGCAAAGCACGCACGGAAAATTCTCGAAGAACTCGGATACGATGCAAACACCTGTGAACTGGCCGCTATCGCCGGGTATATTCATGATATCGGGAATGTGGTCAGCCGGCATATCCATCCGGAAGCAAGTGCTTACCTGGCAAGTCAGTTCTTGAAAGAGTTAGGTATGCCCGTAGAAGATCGGGTTATGATTATGAGTGCTGTAGGAAATCACGACGAGGGTGCCTGTGATGCGGTAAGCCCGGTATCGGCTGCCCTCATCATTGCCGATAAATCAGATGTCCATAGGTCGAGGGTGCGCAGTGTAAAAGAAATTAAATTTGATATCCACGACAGGGTCAACTATGCAGTAACAAAATCCGAACTCCACATGGATGCCCAAAAGAAAATAATCACCCTGAAACTAGATATCGACAAGGAGATTTCTGATATGGTAGAATATTTCGAAATCTTTACCGCTCGCATGGTCGCCTGCAGACGCGCAGCCAGACTCCTTGGGTGTACGTTTGATGTGGAGGTTAATGGTTCTACTTAGTTTAGAACTCTACTTGTGGGGCGGAATAACATACAAATGCAATTCAACTTCTTTCCCAATAGCCTCAAAATGCCTGTCTAAAGTTAAAAGTTGTACATTATTTGAAATCGTAGTTACCGAAATGTAACAATCTGAAAGCCCAATTGCCTTTCCTTTCTGTCGTAATAAATAAGACAACTCGCCTGCCTTTTTCCACATTTCTGTAGATTCTGGAAGAAAATCAAACACATACATAAATTCTTTCAGAACTTCAAACTCACTTTGAGACTTGGCACCCTGTAACAACTCGGCAAGTACAATTCCCACACAACATATCCTGCCGTTATCAATTAACTCAAGAATCACCTCATAATAAGGGGCTTTCTTTCGAAAAAACGCAATCCATGCTGATGTATCAACTAAAATATTATCTGAGTCTTTCATCTTCGTGCCTAAGTTTATCCGCAGATTTTACAAACTCTATTTTGCCAGCCATTGCCTTTATTTTCTTCATCTTCTTCAACCTTATCTCGTCCTTAATAGCCTTTACAACAGCTTCCGTTTTACTTTTTGCTTCAAGTTCTAACATTAACTCTTCTAGTAAAGATTTGGGTAACGTTATGGTAGTTCTTGACATATATTTCCTCCATGTAAATATTGTACTTTATAGCATAAATATTCTAATATTATCTATGCTACATTTCAAGTTAAATTTACTCTATTTAGTCTGGTAAGGTTGGGTTGAACGTAAGCGAAACCTAACACAAACTGTTCACGACATTCAATAATCTGTTGGGTTTCGTGCCTCAACCCAATTCGACTTACAATTACACGGACATGTCTTATTTTAAAAGATTACTCACTGCTTCTGAAAGATAAATTAACTGATCCAGACTTAAAACTTCACCCCTTACTCGTTCATCCAGTTGCATGTCTTCTATAATATTTTTCATGCGTTCTCTCGATACATCAGGCAATTTCAACTGTTCCAAACTATTGAGCAAGGTCTTGCGCCGTGATGTAAATATGGCATGGATAATCTTCTTAAAAAAAGGGTAATCCGTTATCCTGTTTGCATATTTATCTTTGCGGACAACAACCTTAACAATTGCAGAATAGACATTGGGTTTTGGCCAAAACACATGTGGGGACAAGGTCTTTACGACCTCCACATCTGAAAATAATTGAGTGAGAACAGATAATATGCCATATTCACGGGTGCCCGGCATGGCTGCCATACGCTCGGTAATCTCCTTCTGGAGCATCAGCACCATCATACTAACGGGCAGTTCACTCTCCAGAAGATTAATAATTACAGGTGTGCTAATGTTATACGGCAGGTTGGAAACCACTTTCATATTAGGTTGATTATGTTCTTTTCGCCAATTGTCAACTAACGATAACACATCAGGATTAAGCTTGTGCTTCGTTTTTAATATATCGGCATTAATTAGCGTCACATTTTTATATAATTTGAGTATATCAGACGACAGTTCAAATAACTTTCTGTCCACTTCTACAGTAAATACATGACGCCCCCTCTCTGCCAGCAATCTTGTTAATCCACCAGTCCCTGTCCCGATCTCCAGCACAACATCATCTTCCTTCAACTCTGCAATTTTTGGAATGGATAATAGTATATTTTGATCTATGAGGAAGTTTTGACCAAACCGCTTATTGAGTGCAATCCCTTTACGACCGAAGATCTGCTTCAAAAAGGCGGGTGTATGTGGAATAAAGTTTATTTCGTTTTGTGGCATAGGCTATTTACTTACCGCAGAGGCGCAGAGAACGCCGAGAAAAATTACTCTTCTAAACCCAGCACTAGTCTTTTAATTCCTTGCTTTAGCACTGGAACATTAAAATTTTTGGGTCTTCTAAGTTTTGTGTGGGTAAAAATTCAGTATAGTTCTTTCTCAATACCACAAGAAATAAGGTTTTCGGGGTAAAAG
>MHXP01000183.1 GCA_001824485.1 Planctomycetes bacterium GWA2_39_15
GATTTTTCCCAGGTATTCCAGTTCCATCAATGACCGTTCCATTTTTTATTATCAGGTCGAAATCCATTAATACCTCAAAGAATTTACAATTTGGGATTTAATTTTGCATTCTTTCCTTATGTTTTGCGGCTGAATGGCTTTGGGGATGCTATTCCTTTTCTACAAGTGGGGAGGGTTCATCAATGCCAAGGACTCTATCAATATCCTTGTGCATGGAGCCAATGTCCTTGTTGATGGTATCGATGTGTTTTTTGTTATGATACTTATCTGTGGCAGAGCAGCCTGTCAGATACCATATAGCGGCTACGCTCGCGATGGAAAGGATGACGGTAGATATGAATGTTTTTTGATTCATAAGCATAATTAATATTCTTTCCTCTGTCTGGAGGAAGGGATTTTCATGATTCGACGATATTTTGTGATCGTTCTTCGGGCGATAGTTACACCAGCATCATGTAATCTTTCTGCGACTTCTTCGTCACTAAGTGGATTGGACTTATTTTCTTTTGCAATAATTTCGGAAAGCTTCTGTCTTACAGCTTCCCATGATTCCATTGATCCATCTATATTCTGAAAACCTCCGGTAAAGAAGAACTTCATCTCGAATATTCCCTGAGGCGTTTGAATATATTTATGCGCAATGGCGCGGCTTACAGTTGAGACGTGCACTCCAACAATATCCGCAACATCTTGCATCTTTAGTGTGCGGAGTTTATGTATTCCCTCATCTAAAAAATCCTCTTGCAGCTCTACTATTTTGCAAGCAATCTTGTATAACGTACTCCGCCTCTGTTCAATTGCATCAATTAGCCATTTTGCCGATTCAATTTTCTTTTGTATGTACTGGCTGGTTGAATTGTCAGAGCTATTCTCACTCAGAAATTTCTTATAAAAAGAACTGATATGCAAATGTGGGAAATTGGTATTATCAATTAGAAACACCTCGTATTTCCCATCTATAAATTCCACTTTTACTTCTGGAATTACATACGGAATGGTTTCATCACAAAAGATAGAACCAGGTTTGGGATTTAATGTGCGGATAAAATCTACTTGTTTTTTAATTACCTCTAATCTTTGTCCCGTCCTCTTGGCTATCAAGGGGTACTTCTTCATTTCAATGTCTTCTAAATGATTGAGGAGCAATTCCTTTGTCAATTGATAGTTTGTATCCCGCTTATCCAGTTGCAATACTAAGCATTCCTGTAAATTTCTGGCACCGACCCCGGGTGGTTCCAATGATTGTACAATTTTTAGGGCCTCCTTTATTTGTTCAATAAGAAGAGGCTTTTCAAGGAACTGGGCAATTTCTTCTAACGGACTAGCCATGTATCCAGATTTGTCTATGGAATAAATGATATTTTCGCATGCCTCTATAAGGTGTTTCGGGACATCAATTAATGATAGTTGTCCCATCAAATAATCGTGCAGGGACACCGGTTTGGCGGCTGTATTCTCCAAGGCTTCCTGTTTCTGATCGCGTTCTTCCGAAAGATTATTTCGCCGTACTATAGTTTGTGAATAATAGTCACGCCAATCATCAGCGATTTCACCCAATTTATCAAATTCGTCATTTTTTACATCATCGCCTGACTCCTGAGCCGTGCCATCCGCTTCTTTAGTATCCTCTTCCTTCTTTTCTTCAACCACCTCTTCAAGCACAGGATTATCCACAAGTTCTTGTTGTACCTGTTCAATAAGGGCTAATAATGGTAACTGTAAAATTTCAATTGACTGGATAATTTGAGGAGACAACTTCATTTTTTGTTGAAGTTGAGGCATCAAAGACGACTGCATTTTCATGAAAAATCACCTTCCATAAAAAACAAACTTAAACTACTAACATCTCATTTCATTTCTACAATTTATTGCATCGGCAACAATCGCCGTATTTGCATATTCAAGATAGCTTCCCGTTGGCAAGCCACGGGCAAGCCTTGTTACCAGCACCCCAAGTGAAGATAGCTGCTTGTGCATATATAAAGCAGTTGCATCACCTTCCATATTCAAATTTGTCGCCAGTATAACTTCTTTGACGTGGTCATCTTTAACCCGTTGCAAAAGTTTTTCAATTGTCAACAATTCTGGGGTAATACCCTCTAAAGGCGAAATGTGTCCCTGGAGCACGTGGTAAAGTCCTCTGTATTTACCGGTCTTTTCAACAGTCAGAAGGTCTGCAAGCTGTTCAACCACGCAGATCATAGAGCTGTCCCTATGGAGATCGCTACAAATATGGCACGGATCACTTTCTGAAACATTGAAGCAAACCGAACAGATTTTTATAAGTTTTTTAACATCACGAATTGCGTAAGCAAGCAGCATAGCTTCTTCAACAGGTTGTTTCAAGATATAACAAGCAAGGCGTTCTGCTGTCTTTTGCCCTATACCAGGCATTTTCCCAAATTCATTTATAAGTTTTATTACAGATTGTGGGTATGTATTCAAAACTAAAATCCCTTAAAAACTCTTTCTTGACAACATCAATCACCTACATTCCACCGCCAAACATCCCCTGAAGTCCAGGGATATTTAATCCTCCAGTGAGTTTTCCCATTTCAGATTGATATAATTCTTGTGATTTCTTGAGTGCTTGTGAAATGGCAGATAAAATAAGGTCTTCTAACATCTGAACATCCTTTGGGTCTACCACCTCTGGATCAATCTTGATAGAAAGAATTTCCTGCTTTCCATTCATGTGTACAGTAACCATTCCACCGCCAGAACTGGCTTCGACAACACGTTCCTTCAAATCGTTTTGAATCTGCTCCATTTCTTTTTGCATTTTCTGAGCCTGTTTCTGCGCTTGTTTCATCATTTCCGCAATATTACCTAAGCCCTTCATCGTATGACCTCCTCTATTTATTTATCTTGATAACATGACCGCCAAACAATTCTAAGGTCTTTTTAACTGCTGGTTCGGAGAATACAGGGTTAGCTGTTTGTTGATTAAAAGTATCACGACCTGTGCATAGATTTGCCTTGTTTTTCTCTGGATTTCCATTCTTTGATACTTCAAGTTTTAATCTTACATTACTATTTATTACCTCTTTTGCGCATTGTTCAATAAGTTTTTTTTCCTCAATTTGTTCAAGTTTTTCCTTATGAAAGTAATAATTATTAGGAAGCTCGATGGTAATTTCTCCATCCTTGAATCCGGCAAGCCGTCCCTCCCTTAATAGCGCCCAGGTAGATTTTTTCTTACTCTGTATTGCTATAAGAATCTTTTCCCAAACACTTTTTTCATCAAACGGGGCTTCTAAATCTTTATCGTCATTTTTTGTCGTATGATATTCTTCTTTTGTTTCTGAAACTATTTGTTGAGTAACTGATTTTTGGGTATATGCAATATCTTCGGTTTTTCCGGCAGGTTCACTATCTAAAAGCCCAAGTCTACTTTCTAAGGATATAATCATTTCCATAATTTCTTTTAGTGAGCCGACTGATTCCATTCGACATAGCTTGATTATAGCCATCTCCAGTAAAATACGCTGTAATAGAGAATCGGTTGTACGCATTCTCGTGTCGGAAAGTATTTGAACCATATACATTAAGGTGTCACTGGAAAAAGATTTTCCGTATCGTTCAACTAGAGACGTGTTAAACTCAATCCATTTTGCTTCTTGACCACAGGAAGAAAAGATTAAAAGGTCTCTAATACGCGAAAGCAGTTGATCTATAAATTCTCCACAAGTCTTTCCCTCATTTAAAACACTATCCACAATCTTTAAGGCAGAAGACGCATCTTTTTTTACGAAGCTGTCAAATATTCCCAGTATTTTATCTTCATCAATACAACCCAAAACAAAATTTACATCCTCCAAGGATACTGTATCCTTGCAAAAAGAGAGAAGTTGGTCCAAAACCGATTGTGAGTCTCGCAACCCACCTCTTGCATGTCTTGCAATTATCTGAAGGACAGAAGGCTCAATCTGCACCCCTTCTGCCTTGCAGATATCGTGAAGTCTCTTTTCGATATCCTGGATGGAAATATTCTTGAAATCAAATCGTTGGCATCGAGATTGGACGGTTTCAGGAAGGCGGTTGGCTGCTGTCGTAGCAAAAATAAATTTGACGTGTGGAGGCGGTTCTTCCAGAGTTTTAAGCAGGGCGTTAAATGCCTCACGGGTGAGCATATGAACCTCATCTATGATATAAATCTTAAAGCGTGCCCGTGACGGGGTATAGCCTACGTTTTGTCGGATATTCCTGACTTCGTCAATACCTCTGTTAGAAGCGCCGTCTATTTCCAAAACATCAATATCGTTGCCGTCAGATATGCATCGGCAAATGTCACAGACATTGCATGGAGTTTCAATAGGCCCATGCTGACAATTCAACGCCTTAGACAATATGCGTGCCATTGATGTTTTACCCACACCGCGGGGGCCTGCTAACAAGTAGGCATGAGCAACCCTGTTGGAGCGAATAGCGTTCCTTAGGGTCGTTACAATAGATTCTTGTCCAACCACATCCTCAAAGGTTTGGGGACGATACCTACGAGCTAATACAACATAAGACATTGAGCTAACCACCTCTAATGACTACAAAAAACAATTAGTTTATCAAATTATACTTTGTTATTTAGTCTATATCAATACACTTTCTTATCAAATTTTTTCATTACTGAAAGTTTCAGAAATTAAATTGTGAAATACTAAGGATTTACAAACATAAAGATCAGAAATATCCTTAAGAAATTTTGTAATAGGCCGTGCACTTTTCTTCGTTCCCATTTCCATTAGTTTGTCTATGCAGTAAGCTCAGACCAGATTTGTCACGGCACATAAGGATGAATGTTTATGGCTGCTTGCTTCCGCATCTGACCAGGTTCACATCATCTCCTATTGCATGAGATCCAGCCTTCATCACCACTTGCATAGATAAGGCTAATGGTCTGTGGTCCCTCTAAAAAGCGATCGATCCTGCTATAGCGGGTTGCAGGTTACAGGGAACCGCTAGCTCCCCATCTAGCACGGCCAATTATAAAACAAACTGGCGGAGAGGGCGGGAGTCGAACCCGCGATACCGATTTTGTCGGTATACGCGCTTTCCAAGCGCGCTCATTCGGCCTCTCTGACACCTCTCCCAATTAATAAATGAAAAAATTAAAATATCAAATTACAAATTGTAAAATTTTGGATTTCAGCATTTGCAATTTTAAATTTTCATTTTGCATTGATAATAGTTTTCTGAATGGCGGAGAGGGTGGGATTCGAACCCACGTCCCGCTTTTAGGCGAGAAACGGTTTTCGAGACCGTCCCGATCAACCACTCTGGCACCTCTCCTGGTTTACAATTTATCAATATCTATACAGGCATATTTATTCTCAGATACCTAGATATTAATGAAAAGCTGAGAATTGTGGCTTGGGAGCATGTGTATCTTCTACGTTTCTCCTCTGCCTATCTGCACCATTTCGATACTTTCACAAAAATCTTTGCATTTCTACATCCTAACAATAAATAGTCGGTATTAAAAGGTCGGATTATTATTTAGTGCGACAGTTTTCTAAAAAAAACTTTTGTAATATATACTTACATTCATCGGCAAGGATATTTGGTATAACTTCCAGGCGATGATTAAACCTCGGTTCCTGAACAAGATTCATAACTGAAGTACATGCCCCAGCCTTTTTATCCACAGTTCCATAAACAAGAGTATCAATCCTCGATTGTACCAATGCCCCGGCACACATTGCGCAAGATTCCAGGGTAACATAGATAGTTGTTCCTGTCAAACGCCAGTTCTGTAAATAATCTGCAGCCTGGGTTATTGCTATCATTTCAGCATGGGCAGTAGGGTCGTTGAGCATTTCCCTTTGATTATGTGCACGGGCTATAATGCGGTTTTCATAAACGATGACAGCCCCTACTGGCACCTCATCCTTTTCTACAGCCTTTTCCGCCTCGAAGATAGCCTGTCGCATAAAATATTCGTGTTTTTTAGTAGTATCTTCCATAAATATGAATATATTCTTATTCTATCATCATACAAAATATAAAATATAAAAACGCGCCCAGGAGGATTTGAACCTCCAACCTCCGGATTCGTAGTCCGTGACTCTATCCAATTGAGCTATGGGCGCTTTGTTATATCTATTGAGACTAAACTTCGTAGTTAAAAATATTTAAAAAATCAAAATTATCTAATAGATGTGTTTCTAAATTCAAATATCTAAATTCTAAACAATATCAAGATTCAAAAATTAAACGGTTTTATATTGAATTTAAGTCATTTGAATTTGTTTCGGATTTGGTATTTAGAATTTAGAGTTTAACATCTAAAAAGTTGGCTCAAGGCAAATCATATACATATATAAGTTTGGAGGAGGTGTGTAAATTGATAAACGACAAATTAAGTATAAGCATATAAAAAATCATTGTCAAGTTATAATACCTCTATCCTTAAGACTCACAAAACATTCATTGCCTATGATAATGTGGTCCAGAATTTTTATACCGACTACATTCCCTACTTCTAACAGCCTTTGAGTCATTTGAATGTCTTCTTTGCTGGGTTCCGGATCACCGGAAGGGTGATTATGGACGAATATTACGGAGGCTGCTGATTCCTTGATTGCTGGATTAAATACCTCTCTAGGATGGACAATGCTGGATGTCAAACTGCCGGCAGAGATGATTACTTCTTTAATAATACGATTTTTATTATCCAATAACACAACCAAAAAGGTTTCCTGCTTCTTTCCCCGTAATTGCTCGTGGAAGTGGTTGTAGATATCGTTGCTGCACTTAAACTGTTGACCGGGTTTAATGGAAGTGGCAGAAAAACGTTTGGCAATTGCCAGAGACGCCTTAATCTGCGCTGCTCGCGCAGGTCCTATTCCTTCTGTTTTGCACAACTCGCCAATGGATGCAGAACTCAACTTGCGAAAATCCCCATATTTTGTAAGAAGTTCTTGGGCTATATCAATAGCGGTGTAATTTGTGGTGCCATCACGAATAATTATTCCCAATAGTTCGGCATCTGTCAGATATTCATCACCGCTCTGGATTAGTCTTTCTCGGGGTCGTTCATGTGCGGGAAGCTGTTTAATTGTAGGGCGTTTCTTTTCCTCTTTCATAAGCTACAGATTATACTTTGTGGATTACTACTGTCAACAAAATGTCGCAACTGCTCTAAGTGGTTAAGCGTTTGGGATCGTGGAAAATTATTATGAGTAACTATCGTCCACCGCTCACATATAATATTGCCGAATACCTTAAGTAATTTTTTAAAGAAAAAAATGTTTGATTAAACATTCTGCCTCGTTTATAGTAACACTGAAGATACAAATGACCATTTAGGAGCTTTGTCTATGCACACCCACAACTCGGCAATACCCAATATTCAATCCGTTATTACATCACATCAGGATTTCAACGAGCCGTATGGCTCGTTAACCAAAAAGGCTTTAGAATTAGGTTGCGAGCAGGCTATTATTATCCATACCAACACAATTGCCACTGCGCGATGGGTTCAACTAAAATGCAAATATGGTTGTGATGAATACGGAAAAAAACTAACCTGTCCTCCCCATGCGCCATCTTATGAAGAAATGAAAGACATTCTCAAAGAATACAATAAGGCACTGCTTCTCCATGTACACCTGAGTTGGCAGATGCGTTATATTGTATCAGAAATGGAAAAAATAGCATTTTCAATGGGATTTTATAAAGCCTTCGGCCTTGGCGCAGGCCCTTGCAAATTGTGCGATAACTGTGAAACCGCCTCAACCTGCACCCGAACCACAGAAGCCAGACCGTCAATGGAGGCGTGCGGTATTGACGTTTATCAAACGGCAAGAAATCATAACCTGAAAATAGAGACACTTAAAAACAAAGATGATGAAATTAATATATACGGATTGGTACTTTTAGAGTAGAAAGAAGAGTCTTAATGAAACAAAAGTTAACCATCAATGCATTAGTTAAAGAAGCAAAAATATTTTGTGAACAGGAATCAAAATTTGATAATCGAGACTTATTTGGAATAACTGATGGTAAGGCTGTTGGCACCTTTATAGAACACAAATTCCAAGATTATCTCTCATCAAACTATGAATATTTAATTGGTTCTTCTGCAAATGGAATTGATATGCCTTCCGAAGATTTAAATACTGATATTAAGGTAACATCTATCAAGCAACCACAATCTTCTTGTCCTTTCAGAAATGCAAAACAAAAAATATATGGTCTTGGATATAATTTGTTGGTACTTGTCTATGATAAAAATGATGATCCAACCAGAAAAATGTCGAGGCTTAATTTTGTAAGTTGCTCATTTATTGACAAAAATAGAACTGCTGATTATCAGGTAACACGAACTATTCGACAAATGTTAGAAAATAATGCAAATGCCGACGATATTATTGCATATTTAACTGACAGAAATCTTCCCACCGATGAAATATTACGCAATAAACCAGAACAAGGATATTTAACGATATCAAATGCGCTACAATGGCGATTACAATATGGACGTATAGTAGAACTAACTGAAAACGTGAACGGAATAATTCGCATAATCAGTAAAACATAAGGAATATCGCATGAAGACGGCTTTTCAATATATCAATACCGCTACAATTAATTTCTTTAGAGAGAAAATTGGTAGGATGACTGATTACCGGGAAGCAAACGAACTATTAATTCAGTTATCAGGCATTGATAGTTTTTTTAGAAACAAGAATGAATTTTTAACATTTTTAGATTTATTGAAACCCTGTTCGGTAGTTTGTGAGGGGATAGCCAGACGGGAGTACGGGGATTTCCAAACACCTTCAGAATTAGGTAATACAATATGCTCATACCTAGCTAGTGAAGGCATATTACCCGATGTTATAATCGAACCGACATTTGGGAAAGGGTCCTTTATAATATCCGCTTTAAGGCATTTTCATCAAATAAAACTAGTTTACGGAGTAGAAATTTATGAATCTTATTATTGGCAAACTAAGTTTCTCATCCTTGAACTGTTTATCAATACACCAAATCTGAATAAACCAAAAATCTTTCTTTACTGTGATGATATCTTTAAGTTTGATTTTAGTTCAATTGAAAAATCATTTGAGGATCACAGTATTCTGGTGTTGGGAAACCCTCCTTGGATTACGAATTCCGAGTTGAGCACTTTAAATTCATCTAATCTTCCTGCAAAAAGTAATTTTAAGTTTTATAATGGCTTTGAAGCTATCACAGGAAAGGGAAATTTTGATATCGGCGAATATATTATTCTGAAGATGTTCAAATCGTTTTCAAAATATTACGGACATATGGCTATGTTAGCGAAGAACTCTGTTATTAAGAATATAATATACGATCTTCCCAAAATGAATTATAGAATTGGCGACATGGTTGCGTTGAAAATCGATACAAAATACTTTTTTAACGCTTCGGTTGAAGCTTCGTTATTCAAATGTAGCTTTAAATCTCATAGTTCTTCTACTATCTGCAAAGTGTCTTTACTAAACTCTCCACATTTAGTTGAAAATCAATTTGGCTGGGTAGGTGATAAATTTGTTTCTGACGTATCGTTCTATGGAAAGTACAAAAAATATGATGGGTTGTGTCCCTATACTTGGAGACAAGGCGTTAAGCACGATTGTTCTAAAATTATGGAACTTGATATAGTGAATAATAAATATGTCAATGGTTTCAAAATAGAGGCAAATCTCGAGGACGAATTGATATATGGTTTAGTTAAAAGCTCAGATATAAATTTACCCGTTATTACAAACCCAAGGAAATATATAATTATAACTCAAAAAAAGACTGGAGAGGACACATCTTATATTAAAAATAGATTCCCAAACCTTTATCAATATCTATCAGAAAACGAACAGCTTTTTATACAAAGAAAATCTAGTATTTATACAGGCAAAACGTCATTTTCTATATTTGGCATTGGGGATTATTCCTTCAAACCCTATAAAGTGGCCATATCAGGACTATATAAACGCCCAAATTTTTCTTTAATTTTGCCGTACAAAGGTAAACCAATAATGCTAGATGATACATGCTATTTTCTTGGGTTTGACAATATTACTGAGTCAATAATAGTTTGGGCTTTACTCAATAGTAAATATGTCAAAGAGTTACTCAGCGTGATTGCGTTTTTAGATTCAAAGCGTCCTTATACAAAAGACCTCTTAATGAGGCTAAGTATAAACAAAATCGCTGAAGATATCGAATTTGAACAAGTTCAAGATATGATTAAATGCTTACCTAAAAATATGTCAAACCAATTAACTAAGAGTAAATGGGATGAATTTCTCGTAAAAAACAAGAAGGAGAATTTAAGACAAAAGCAACGTCCTTTATTTGAAATATTACGTTAATTAAGAGAGGAGATAATATGATGTCGGACATTATTGAAAAGTTAATCAACATTGGCTTCGGTGCATTGTTCGTGACGAAAGAAAACATTCAGGAAGTTATTGACGATATGGTGAAAAAGGGAGAAATCAAGAAGGAAGAAGCAAAGGCACAGGTAAAGGAGCTATTCAATAAAGTCTTATCAAGCAAGAAAGAAATTGAAACAAAAATCGAAGAAATAGTGGAAAAGGCGCTTCATAAGCTGGATATCCCAACACGAAAGGAACTCCAAGAAATGCAGAAAAAACTTGAGGAGATAATAAAAAGGCTGGAAGCGAGAGAGGACTAGACAAAATATTTGCCACGGAAAAGCATGGAATATTATTAAAAATAACGTACAGACAAATTCAGTGTAATTCTGTAAAAATCTGTGGTTGATTATTGTAGGTAATACATGCAATTCAGAAAAATAGGCCAAAAAATACGGGACATACGCCGTTTCAACCAAATCCTGAAGATATTAACCAAACACGGATTTGGTTTTGCCATCCAGCAACTTCATTTGGCAGATCATGTCATTGGAAGGGGCATCATCAAAACTCGGATATTGCGACGGTTTACAGAACCTCCTGAGTCCCGAGCTGTACGCCTCAGAAAGGTATTAGAAGAACTCGGCCCCACATTTATAAAACTTGGACAAATCCTGAGTGTCCGACCAGATTTAGTGCCTTTAGACCTTTGTTATGAACTCAGTAAACTCCAGGATCGTGTCCCTCCGTTTGGTTATGAAGACGTCAGGAAGCAGATAAAGGAATCATTTGGAAGTTATCCTGATGAAGTATTTTCCACTTTTGATCCAATCCCCTTTGCCGCCGCCTCGCTGGGACAGGCTCACCGGGCACAACTCAAAACGGGTGAGAATGCAGTCGTAAAGGTGCAGCGTCCAGACCTGCGTAAAATAATCGAAACGGATATTGATATTCTTTATAGTTTAGCCTACCTGTCAAATCGTTATATGCAGGACGTCAAGATTTTTGACCCTATTAGCATAGTAGATGAATTTTCCAAGGTTATTACAAAGGAGATTGATTTTACTTACGAGGCGCATAATATAGACAAATTTCGCAAAAACTTCAAAGATAGTACTACAGTTCATATCCCTAAAGTCTTTTGGGATTACACCAAATCAAGGGTTATCACCACAGAAGAAATAATAGGCATTAGACTGAATGATTATTTAAATCAACCCCATTCAGTTGAAGAAAAGAAAGCAGTTGCCGCAAATGGCGCCAATGCCATACTTCAGCAAATATTCGTTGATGGGTTCTTTCATGCAGATCCACATCCAGGAAATATCTTCATCCTTCCCAACAATGCTGCTGCCTTTGTAGATTTTGGGATTGTAGGCAGACTTGATGAAGACACACGTGACGCCGTTGTGAGTCTCCTGATTGCGGTATCCATGAGAAATACAAATGGTATCTTAAAAGCATTGGAAATGCTTGGGGTTACCTTTGATGAAAATTCTGTGCGAGATTTTAAACGCAGTATCAGCGATTTTGTTGAACGGTTCTATGATATACCTTTGAAGCAGGTAGAAATCTCTACAATACTGCCACAAGCTGTTGAACTAATGTCAAAATACAAGTTAAAGATACCACCACAATTTCATATCATGATCAAGGCAATTGCTACCATGGATGGTGTTGCCAGGCAGTTAGACCCAGAGTTTAATACCATCGCGCACACCAAACCATTTGTGGAAAGGCTTGTGCATGAGAGGCACGACCCTAAACGCATAATCAAAAACGCAGTGCTTTATTCGTCGGAATTACTGGATATACTCAAAATAATACCCAAAGATGCTTATGAAATTATAAAAAAGATAAAAATGGGAACCTTAAAGATCGAATTTGAGCATCAGGGTCTCTCAAAACTTATAACTGAAATGGATAAATCAAGCAATCGGCTTTCATTCAGTCTGGTTATCGCTGCCCTGATTATTGGCTCTTCACTTATTATTATAGCTAACAAAGGTCCATTGATATACGGATTTCCAGTGCTAGGTATTCTGGGATTTATTTTTGCAGGTATTCTTGGACTATGGTTGGCAGTAGGTATTTTGAGATCCGGGCGTTTATGAAAGTAAAAGTAAGCAGTTGGCAGTTGAAGGTTGACAATGGATGAATCAAAAATCCACAAATTGGATGAGCTTATTGAATCGTTCATAAACTACCTCATTGTTGAATGTGGTTTATCAAGGAACACCATTCTGAGCTACAGTCACGATCTGCAAGCATTCATAAAATTTCTGCTTTCAAAAAACATTTTGGATTTCCAAGACGTTCGTCCTGATACGATTACAAGTTTTATTATTTCAGAAAAACAGCGTAGTCTCTCTATTAATTCCATTACACGCGAGGTTGTGTCAATTCGCATGTTATTCAAATTCATGCTCTCAGAAAGGAAATTGCAGAGAAACCCGCTTGCTTCAATTGCCTCACCAAAGCTTTGGAAGAGATTGCCGGCAGTCATTCCTACATATAAAATTGATAAACTACTTTCAAACTCTGATATAAAAACAAAAATAGGGATACGAAATAATGCCATCCTCGAACTTTTATATGCAACAGGGGCAAGGGTGTCAGAGGTAGCGGCAATTCAAACAGACTGGATTAATCTTGAATATGGTTATATGAAATGTCGTGGTAAAGGATCAAAGGAGCGCATCGTGCCTCTTGGGACAAAGGCAATTGAGGCAATTCAGAATTATTTAAATACCGCCAGACCAAAGATAAAAAATAGCCAAAACAGTACTTACCTATTTCTTTCTAAGGGGGGAAAGCCGCTCAGGAGAGAAAACATCTGGGTCATTGTAAAGAATTGCGCTTTAAAAGCCGGTATTAAAGAACACATTTCCCCACATATGTTGAGACACTCATTCGCTACACATTTGCTGGAAAATGGTGCCGACCTGCGTTCAGTTCAGGAAATGCTAGGTCATGTCAATGTTTCAACCACTCAAATATATACCAATGTAAGCAAACAGCACCTCAAAGCCGTTCATAGGCAGTTCCATCCACGGGAATAAATAGCATTCCATTAATAATGAAATCCCCAAAAAAATCGCCTCTAATTTCTATCATTTTCAAATAAATTTTATTTTGTAATAAAGCGTCACAAAAGTCTTTCAAGGGTCTTTTATCATTAACAAAGCACCAGTTCGTAATCCATACTGCCAAGACCAATTTCCTGTGCGTAGTTAATTTGAATGGTGTAATCAATATTAGGCCAGGCGTCTTTAAAAAAGTCCTTCCCAATGCGCTCTTTTATAATATCCGTTGTTGCTTTTTCTATAGCAACAGGGTCTTTTGAGGCAAGTATGCCTATATCAGCTATATCAGGTTCAAAGGGCTTGTCCATACAGTCACAGTGTTTTGTGATATGTGTCAGGAAATTGAAAAAGACCATCTTCCCATGCTTTCCTTTCATAATAGCAAGACAATATTCGGCAACTTTTTTTTGAAGATTGACCGTGCTTTCATTCCAGGCAATCTTCACTGCACCAAACTGGCAAACGGCCAAACATTCACCACAACCGATACATATTTTGGAGTTGATGACGGCATAGTGCTCTTCTATCTTAATAGCGTCCACAGGACACCACCTGCCGCATACGCCACAGGCACTACACCGTTTTTTAAGGATTTGAGGAGTTACGCCAGAATGTTGTGCTAGTTTTCCACCGCGAGATGAAAGTCCCATCCCGATGTTCTTTAAAGTAGCGCCCATTCCTGCCATCAAATGCCCGGTTACATGGGCGATTGAAATAATGGTATTTGCTGCCCTGGCCACTCCTGACACATAAGCATATTTACACAATTTCTGGTTGATTTCCACCTGCGCATCATGTTCGCCAAAAAGGCCATCTCCAATGATAATGGGTGCTCCTACATTTTCGTAACCAAAGCCGTGTTCGTATGCATGTGAAATATGGTCAACGGCATTAGTACGACGACCTTCATACAATGTATTTGTTTCTATCAAAAATGGTTTGCCATTACATTCCTTTACCTTGTCCACGACTGCCTTCACAATAGGCGGCTTGAGATGTCCAATATTCCCTTTCTCACCAAAACTGGTTTTTACTGCGACCATATCATTTTTTATTATCGCATCTTTGAAATTTGCGAAATCAAATAACAGGCTGGTCTTTTGTGCAAGGGTAGAAGCGTCTTCGCCATTTTCTACCTTCATAAAGTAGACCTTACTCTTCATATTTTTCTCCATAATGTAGCGAATTTTTCTGTTTTTTCAGGCTTTTCTGTGGATATACAAATCAGCTACCCCTCCCTTGACGGAAGGGGTTAGGGGAGGGTGGTCAGTCTTTTTCCTTCACCCCCACCTAGCCTCCCCCATCAAGGTGGAGGAACTTATATAGTATAGCCTCTTTCCACACTATTTCCTGAAGAACCATTTTTCTTTAATCTGAGAGGATATTCAATAATGAATTGTGTAACTGTTGTTAAAACTGTTCCATGTGTCGTTTTAATTTTACTAAAGTTATTGTCCTTTGGCAAGCATCAGTAGGGATTCTTTTACTCTACCCCCTGGTTTGAATCCTTCAAGGTAATTTAATTATTTTCTCGAAACGAATGATTCAACAAAAAGAATGCAAAGGGTGAAGAACAAGAAGATTCCCCAAAGGGTTTTTTTGGCTTCGCCAAGGATTACTTCATGTCCTTTTCCGATAGATGAAGTTGTAATATTAAGATTTATACCACCCATTAGGGCAATAATCTCTTTTCGATCTATTTTATCCAAGTTGGATTCTATAGTGTCCACATTTACTGAAAAATAGAAGGGGAGTTGTGGATGTGGCTTCCCGTTGACTGTGATGGCATAAACTCCTGGAATATTTGTCTCGTTATATAAGAAAAGCTTTTCGTTATTAATAAGTTGTGGTTGCAAAATAGTTTTCCTGCTTTCCGGGTTTGTTATCTCAATATTGTTAACATCGTAAGGACAGGGAGACTGCCAGTTGCTTTTAACCATGATTTCATTTTGAATCTCTTCTGAAATATTTCCCGATAAATATTTGCATAATTGTTGCATCAATGGAAGAAAGAAAGGTTTTACGGGCATATCAGTCCAGTCTCTATCTATTGATGAGTTAAAAAGCACGCTTTTCCCACGTTCAATTTGCTTCTCAATAAGCGCTGGGGTACCATCGGAAAAGGAGAGTATGGTTTTACAATTTCCAAGTGATGTTGGATTGACATAAAATATTCGATAGAATTTTGCAGAAGACAATGTATTCATATTGGTTTCAGAGAGAATACGCAAGATAGGGTGCATGGATTCCGTAGTCTTTAAATTAAGAGGCTGTTCTTCTGATAGTGGACTATTACTGGAAAAAGTTCTCTGGGTATGAAGCAGGTAGGGCAGTAGCGTGCCGAATGAATTATTGTAATAATTAGCATCTACTTTATTGCCAAGTGAAAAAACAACAGAACAGCCTTCTTTTACAAACTTTTCAAGTTCCCGTATCTTTTCAGATGGTAAGGTTTCAACATTACATAAAAAGACGATGTTGAAATCAGTGAAATTAAAATTGTTAACTTCCTGGATGGAACAAATAATAGGTTTAATAGAAGATGTATGTTCGCGCCCTGGGTTTAATGCTTTCTCCAGATAAAATGTTTCACTTTCGTATATATTAGTTTTAGGGTCTCCGTCAATCAGCAGTGTGTTTAGATTGCGTGTTGTGTTTATAGTGAAATATCGTTTGTTATCTATGTTTAAATTGTCTCCGGAAATTTCAATCCAGCCTACATAGTCTTTTGTCTTTTCAACTTCCCGTTCAAAGCCTATAGAGGCAGGGTTAAAGCGAAATTCCTTTGTTTCCGACGTATTAGCTTCTATATTGAAAAATCCTTGAGTTACTTTTTTTTGATTAATAAATATACTTGCCAGGAGGTTTTTGACTCTTGTTGGTGAAAAATTAGACACTGTTACTTTGATACAACATTCTCCATTTCTCTCTGATATATCAAGTTGCGGTTCAATATGGGTAATGGCCATATTCTTGAGTTGCTTACCCTCCGACATGTCTGCTATATGGATGCTGGATACATTATTACGTAATTTTTCATTTCCACTTTTGAACCAATCCATGTCCCAACCATTTTGTGTAAGGTCTGTAAGTAAAAATATCCGTTTGACAGGCGATTTTGCGTTGATTAATATTTCCACTGCTGCCTCTAAAGTAGATGCAATATGAGTGGTAGTAAAATTGGGGTGTGATTTTTCTATAAAGTCTAAAAGATTTATTTTGTCATAATCTAGCTCTGGTAAGACTTGCGATTTGATACTTGAGCACGTAATAACGGCAGCGTCGTCATTTTTTGTTAAATTATTAATAATCTCTTTTGCAGCGTTCTTGGCAGATATAAAAAACGACTCATTGTGATTGTAATACTGCATACTGTACGAATCGTCTAATATAATAACGTTACTTGTTGGGATGTTTTCCCCTGAAACTCCACCGCTAAATGTTTTTATGAAGGGTTTGGCTAGTGCTATGGCAAGAAAGACTGGCAGGGAAGCCCTTAGAATTAAAAGGATCAGATGGCGAAGTTTAAATTTTATGGATATGCGTTTATTGGTCTGTAATATAAAGTCAATGGCTGCAAATTTATGCGAGACAGCTTTTTTTTTGTTTATAAGATGGATGATTATTGGGAGACTTGCGCCCAAAATACAAAATAGTAAAATAGGACTGAGAAAAGAGATCATGCAAACATTTTACCACTTATTTGTATTTCTTTAAATTGAAAAGACTAAAAACTGTAGCTTTTTGTGGCATTCCGTGTTTCAGTGGCGAATTCTTACATTTTGACATCACGTTTTGTGAAGAAGCCGTAAGGTGCTTTCTCTTCTTGTCAGAAACTTGATTAGAGCCTGATCCAGCGGTGTTGAAGAGTCAATAAGCCAGTAATCTATTTGATTTTCAAAACATACCTGTTTGAACTGTTCAATAAAGCGATTGATCTCGGAAATGTATAGGTCTTTAATGGACTTGGGTTCTGCAAGGATGCGCCTGTCGTCTTCCATAGATTCAAAAAAGGTAATTGTTTCGAAAGGAAACGTTAGTTCGTACGGGTCGAGTATATGAAATAAGATAACCTCGTTTTTCTTAAATTGGAAACATTTTAATTGATGGATTATTTTTTCTGTGTCGTCAAAGAAATCAGATATGATAATAATTAAAGAACGACGGCCGATCTTTTCGATAAATTCTTTTAGTATATTACTGATATTTGATTTACCAGCAGTCTTTAACTTGGTTAAGGCGTTAAGCAAGATATGTAAGTGAGTAAGACGAGACCTTGGAGGAATAAATTGTTGGACCTTGTCACTAAAGCTGATTAACCCTGCCATGTCGGATTGTTTTAATAATAAATAAGCCAATGATGCAGTAAGGGTGGTGGCATACTCAAACTTACTTATGCCTGTTGATTTATATCCCATTGACCCGCTGGTATCGAGAAATATGTAGCACTTGAGATTGGTTTCCTCTTCGAACTGCTTTATATAATATTTATCTGTTCTTGCATGTACCTTCCAATCAATATGTTTTATTTCATTTCCTGGAGAATATTCTTTATGTTCCAAAAATTCAATGCTGGAACCTTTGTATGGGCTTTTATGGATACCAGACAAAACACCGTCAATTACGAGTCTTGCACGTAACTCCATATTGGCGATTTTTGATAGTGTTATGGGATCAAAAGGGTTTTCAGACATAGAATTAACATTAGAGTTTATGATTCAAACTTCCAAACTTAAAACTTCAAAACTAATAAAATTGTTTTCGATGAACTTTAAGTCTCGGTAGCGTATGTTTTGCGTTAAGTGCGTTCCTTTATGGTATCAAGTAGTTGATCAATGATTTGCAAAGATGTTTTTCCTTCGGCTTCAGCGTGGAAATTGGTGATAATACGGTGTTGCAAGATGGGTTTGACGATTGCGCGAACGTCATTGCAGGTGGCTGCGTATCTGCCGTCGAGTAAGGCACGTGCCTTACCACCAAGGATGAGATATTGTGAGGCACGAGGACCTGCTCCCCAACTAATCCATTTTTTTATAAAGTCGGGGGAATTCGGTTCAATTGGTCTTGATGCACGAACTAATCTTATTGCATATTCGAGCACATAGTCAGCAACTGGAACCCGTGTAACTAAGTCTTGTAGATTTGTTATTTCTTCAGGGCTGAAAACCTTATTTGTGGATGGTTTAAAAGCAGATGTGGTTGTTCTTACAATTTCGATTTCTTCATCTTTAGTGGGATACTGGACATTAATTTGGAACATGAATCTATCCAATTGTGCCTCGGGTAATGGATATGTACCTTCCTGTTCGATGGGATTTTGAGTGGCGAAGACGATAAAAGGAAGATCTAAACTATATGTAGTGCCACTGGCTGTGACTTTATATTCCTGCATTGCCTGGAGCAGCGCTGCCTGTGTTTTTGGAGGTGTACGGTTTATTTCATCGGCTAGAAGAATGTTTGAGAAAATAGGGCCTTTTATAAATTTAAAAAATCTTTTTCCGGTGGCGTGGTCTTGTTCCAGTATATCCGTACCGGTAATATCAGCGGGCATTAGATCGGGTGTGAATTGAATACGATTAAATTTAAGATTTAAGACGTCTGCAAGGGTACTAACGAGAAGTGTTTTTGCAAGTCCCGGTACCCCAACAAAGAGACAGTGTCCTTTACAAAATAGGGCTATGAGGAGGGTGTCTATAACCTCTTCCTGACCTACGATGACCTTTGCAATTTCTTTTTTTATCTTATGGCGTCCATTGACTATCTTATCAATAGCCTGTAAATCCGTCTTTTCTAGTTCTGTCATAGTCATAACATAGAGCGGTATAGCCGCAATAAAAATGATTTAACCGTAAAAGTGTAAAGATCTCAAAGAAAAAATTTAAGCTGTTTGTGTCTATGAGGTTAATGAAAACTTACAAAAAAAGAGCGTCGGTGTCGAAGCTGCTCAGATAAGCCCAAAACTAAGCATGTCACTACCAAGGCTTTTCCCCGACACCAACGCTTAATTATCTTTTACCAGAAACTATACCATTTGTGAATTAAAATTTATTAATTTTTGGCATTTGCAATGGATAAGAAGGGACTCACTATCATATAACTTTGTATCGTTGTGTTTTTTTGAAATTGAAGGAGATGTTGGTGTCTCCTCATCATTTTTCCCATTTAAGTCAGTCATGATTTCTCTGCTATTAGATGCGGATGTATTTGTACTGTAATGTAACCTTGTTTGATAATGATTGATGTGCAATCGTCCGCTTAATAATAAGGCGAATGTTATATTTCTTGGTTTCGAATAAGTGTGAATAGGATATTGTTCTGAGCTTGTCAACGACCCGGCTTCGAAATCCCATAATCTATAGACAATTTTACCTGTAGAAGTATCTGAAAATTTTACAGTCAAAGGAGCTGTCCCCTTTTGTATTGAAGCTTCAAAAGAAGTTGTTGTGGGTTTGCCTGTTTCTTTAGAAAAGGATTGAGTTTCTTCAGGTATTACATGAGAGATACTTAATATTTGTGGGGTGTTTTGCTCTTGTATCTCATTAATAGGCTTTGTTTTTGATTGAGGTGGAGGGTCAGCTGTATTCTCTGCATTAAATATCCATTTAAGTGCACCATTTGAACCCATAGCATAAAGTGTTTTTTCTGAGCTAAAGTACAATGTATCATCAGAACTTATTATAACTCCATTGTTAATCTTATCTGCTAATTGAATGTACCATTTTGTATTTACATTATGATCAATTGCGGAAAGTTTACCATCGTGAGATATGATATAAATATTGCCATTTTTATCTAATACAGAGGTGAATGAAATAGGGGTATCGTTTTGCTGAACAGTCTCAGTAGTTTTTGCTATTTTATTTTTTTCCTGGCAATAACTTTTTTGAATGACAAAGATGGAAAAAATTGTTGTAAGGAATAAAGCGTATGTAATTGGACGATCATAAGTCAGAATACATAATATCTTTTTTAAGAAACGTTTTACGCTCATAATATTCCTTTAAAAGTGGAAGTAGATTAGAGTGATTTAAAGGATACTATAACGGTAATCTAGATAAATTCAAGTAATTTTTTATGGTGACGTATGGGCATGTTCTCTCTTTAATATTTCTCTTTTCAATAGCATGGACATGGTCTTTGCGCTTCGCTCGGGAGATGGATAGACGGGGAACTTGCGTTCTTCAAATAATTGTTTAATTTTTGTAGTAAATGTTCCACCTACTGTGCAGATTACAGCTGGTTTTCCTGATAATTTCATCGTATCAGCGACGTGATCGACCACCTTTTCCGTCATCCCCTGTGGGGCCATAAGTGGTATGATAATAGCAGCATCATATTCGTCACTTTCGACCATGCATGTATTTAGGGCAGTGTAATAATCTTTATCGCATGCACTTCCTGTTAAATCAATTGGATTGTTAACTACATAGAATCTTGAGAAACTATTTCTTAACTTTTCTTTTAACTGAGGTGAAGGCGGTGGAACCTCTAAGCCATTTTCTGAACAGTGATCGGCTACAATTACGCCAAAGCCGCCGCCGTTTGTAACAATTAGAATTCGATTAGTTTTTGGTGGATTTTGCATCGTAAGGGCTTTAACACCATCAATAAATTCCTCCAGGCCATTTGCCTCAATTATGCCTGATTTTAAAAATGCTGCTTTATAGATTTCATATTTTCCTGCGATAGCGCCTGTATGAGATTTAGCTGCGGCAATACCAGCAGCTCCCTTTCCAACCTTTAATGCAACAATTGGTTTTTTCTTTGAACATGCCTTAGCTGCTTCAATAAATTGTCGTCCCTGATCAACCGATTCCATATATATAGCAATAACTTTTGTATGAATATCGTCTGCTAAAAATGGTAAGAGGGTAGATTCTCCTATATCCATTCTATTTCCATAATTTACCATCTTGGCTATGCCTAACCCTTCCTGTGCTGCTAAGTCTAATAGGGCAATAGCAAAGGCGCCGCTTTGAGAGAGGATTGATAACGGACCTTTTTTGGGTTTGCTCACCCTTTCCCACGGTAAGAATGAGGTAGTGAAATTTGTATAATTATCCAAAACACCAAGGCAGTTAGGGCCCAGTATTCTGATGTTATTTTCAATTGCAACCTGTTTGATCTTTTCTTCCATTTCAATACCTTCCTCACCCATTTCTCGAAAACCAGCGCTGATAATTATGGAATGTTGAATTTTTTTCAGAGCTTGCTGCTTCAATACATCCAATACAGATGGGGCGGGTATAGCAATTACGGTTAGTGCAACTTCATCTTGAATATCGAGTAATGATGAAAAGCATCGGAAACCAAAGACATCCGTGTATTTTGGATTTACAGGGTATATTTTACCATTAAATCCCATGCCAATAAGGTTTTTTAATATGATACCAGGCAGGCTGCCTGGTTTTTCCGTGGCACCTATAATGGCAACAGAGGTCGGATTAAAAAAAGTTTCCATTTGGA
>MHXP01000184.1:0-14479 GCA_001824485.1 Planctomycetes bacterium GWA2_39_15
AGCGACACGCAATTCCTTGTTATTACCCACAGCAAGGTCACCATGGGTGTCGCCAATGTACTTTATGGGATTACCATGCAAGAACCCGGCGTGTCCAAGAGGGTTGCTGTTAAGTTCGAAGACATTGAACGGAAGGTTGCGTAAAAAGTAACGGTTTACCACAAAGGTCTCTGCGAACGCAGAGAAAATTAGATACAAAGGAAAAAGCCGGTTTGCATTTCACATAAGGTTAGGTTTTGTTCCTCAAGCTAATCCACCAAAATTGTCAGGACTATTAAGCATCATACGCTAAATGAAGACCAAATGAAATACATTATCTATGGTTTTTTCATTCTAGGTATTTGCGCTTTCTTTACAATCGATTCCCAGGCTGAAAACAACGACCGCATGGAGTCTAATCTTCCTTCGAATACTGTTAAGGAAATTGCAACGCTGGCTGGAGGCTGCTTTTGGTGCATGGAGGCAATGTTTTCTGAATTACAAGGTGTAGAGAAGGTTGAGTCTGGTTACTCCGGTGGAAGCATTCCCGACCCTTCGTATGAACAGGTTTGTACAGGGACTACCGGCCATGCCGAGGCGGTTCAAATCACGTTTGATCCAAAAGCCATATCTTTCAGAGAACTCCTTGAGGTCTTCTTTGCCATACACGATCCTACAACCTTGAACCGTCAGGGTGCTGATGTAGGTACGCAATATCGCTCAGTGATTCTTTATCATACCCATGATCAGAAAAGAATTGCAGAGTTAGTTATTACAGAACTCACTACTGCGAAGGTATGGAGTAAACTCATAGTAACGGAAGTCACGCCGTTCACGGCATTCTATCGGACGGAGGAATACCATCAGGAGTACTACAAGCGCAATCCCTGGCAAGCATATTGTCAGGCAGTAATATCACCCAAAATAACCAAATTCCGCAAACAATTCAAGGCGAAGCTGAAGAAATAACCGTGTCAAAATCAATCACAATTCCATTTTCTATTTCCTTTGATTTTTCAACAAAATCTTCTTTGAAATATACATAGATCGCATCAGCTTCTTTGCTATATTCGATCTTCATTGTTGGTTAATTTGAGGCTTTCGCCCTATTAGTCTGCAGAAATGGTAAAAGCAGAAATACTCCCATGCAAAAGGCCCGAATCCTAGGAATCCTGCCACAGGCATCTCAAAAATTTTTATATCCTTCATAAATGGCGCTGTATAAACCCATTTTGATGCAGCCCAGTAATTCCAGAATTCCCACAGGAAACCACAGATGTAACCACCCATAAATAAGCTCAGTATTCGTGAAAGCCTGCCTTCTTCTAAATCTTTTAGCAGCGAATCACCTTTACTTGAATATACGATGGGATCGAATATCATTACGTAACCTGTCCAGACAAGCCCAAAGAGGTATCGGGCATAATCTCTATTAATCAGTAATGGCGCCATGATGAAGAAGAATCCAAGCACAATACTGCTGTAAATAATCCTGTTCGAAACCCGGAGGTTGGCAATTCGGAACCTATCAAAAAAGTGGAGGGTTTCCAGGAGTTCGGCTGTCTGAAACATGCCCGGCATAATCATGGCGAAGGCAAGCCCCATTCCGATGCAGAGTTCGATATTGTTTTCAGGCAGGCCGTGATACTCCCAGTTTACGAGGTGGAGATTGTAAAATTCAAATAAGAGCCAGAAGGCGACTGACAAAGGCATCTGGATATAAAATTCCCGCCTTCGGTTACAGAGGAGCGAATTTCCTTTGAGCTTGAAAATGACCGCATCCAGAAACATCACGTAACCCAGCCAGCATAGCGGTGTCGCCCAAACGTTTATTTTATAGGCAAAGTGAATACGGTGCTGGGTGAGCAAGCAGAACTCCACAAGACAGATTAATCCAAGACCTGCCCAACCATGATACTTAAACTTAAATGAAGTGGTTTCCACAAAATATTATTCTTTATTTGTAATACTACGGTTAATATGTAAAAAACTGCAAGTTGAGTAAAAAGATAACACTAAGTGAAAGTATAAAGCAAGAAATTTCCAGTATATTTATGATAAGAGATGGTTTACAAAACATCCGTTTGACACGTTGTAACTGTATTTAAGAGTTGTTGTATAATAAAAACATTACCTGTTGTATTTTGTTAAATTTGGCAAGATTAAAGAAGTTACTTGAAATCCAAAAACTTTTTGAATACCAATTCCATTAAAACAATATTGATATTTGTTATTGTATGTGGTAAATTAGCGAGACTATAATAACATTTTTAGCCATAAATCCATGAAGGGAGGTATAGCATGAATCTATCAGAGGCGATTGATACGGTGGTAAAAGACGAACGGTCACTGCAAGAAAAATATTTGAAACTGGCAGATGAAGAAACAGACCCATTTGTAAAGGCATTCTTCAACAGAATTGTTAAAGACGCTACAAAACATGAAAAGAAACTGCAGAAAAAATATGAAAAGATTTTATCGTCATTAAACAAAAAGACCTTTTAGACTCTACCGCTAAACTAATCAAAAGCTGCTATAAATTCCTATAGTTGCTAAAAGTGTATAACCTTTTCATAATTTGTGATTTTAACGTTTAAAGCCATGAAACAAAAAAGCCCCAACATCCTTTACAGATATTGGGGCTCTAATGTCGCAATTATAATTAAGTGACAACTCCATATTTTTACACGCCAGTCGACTAATAATCGATTATGCTATATATAACAATATAAGAGTGTGCTTTTTATATTTATAATTTGCGGACTTTTGTGGCTTTATAACCCTTTTGGTCCTTTATGACCTCAAACTCGACCTTATCTCCTTCAGCAAGGGTTCGAAACCCCTCGCTTTCGATCGAGGTTTGATGCACAAAAACATCTTCTCCGTTATCCTGGGAAATAAAACCAAATCCTTTCTTATCGTTAAACCACTTCACAGTCCCTGTTGCCATTCTAAAATCACCCCCTCTCACTTTAAAAAAAATTAAAAACCAATAAAAAAAGGCTACGAGGTTGTAAACCTTGCAGCCTTGATATTACATTAATAAATAATATGACTTTACAATACAACCGAACAACATGTCATTATATTATCAAACAACATATGTTAAAGCAAGTAAAATAATTAAATTATTATTAAATCGTATAATAATATTTCTATCTTTAAATAATACTTGACTGTGCCGTCTAATTGATATAGCATTTTTGCTTGTAATTCATTTAGATTGAATTGATATTGATTTTTACATTTAAAATATAAAATTGGAGTCTTATCTACTATGAGAGTTTCACTATCACTGGGTTCTTCTTTGACAAAATATTTGCTTAAGAAAAGGTTTTTATCTAGGGGAAGGTTTCCACTGGTACTAATGCTGGAGGTTACCCATCTGTGCAATCTCGCTTGTGAAGGTTGTGGCAGAATACGAGAATACAGCGAAACTATGCGACAAATGTTAACCACGGAAGAATGTCTTCAGGCAGTAGAAGAATGTCCCACCCCTGTCGTTTCTGTTACAGGCGGTGAGCCTCTGATGCATCCAGATATTGACAAGATTATCAGCGGTATCCTGAATAAAAAGCGCCATATCTATTTATGTACCAATGGAATCTTATTATCTGGTGCAATAAAAAAATTAAAACCCAGCAAATATTTTAATATTAACGTTCATGTTGACGGACTTGCCAAGACACATGATGCTATTGCTGGTAATGGAGTCTTTGAACGTGCAACTAACGCTATTCGAGAGGCAAAACAGGCAGGATTCAGGGTCTGTACAAACACTACTATATATAAAAACACCACTGAAGACGAAATCAAAGAACTATTCTCTTTTCTGGAAGGGTTGGGCGTTGATGGTATGTTGGTCTCCCCGGGTTTTGGTTTTGAACATAACGAAAATGAGATATTTCTTTGCAGAAAAGAAATACAAGACAGGTTTGGATTTATTTATGGGGTTTCAAAGAGATATAAGATATTAAATTCCCCCTTGTATCTAAAATTTTTGAAGGGAGAAAGGCATCTGAAGTGTACACCCTGGGGAAATCCAACACGAAATTATTTAGGATGGAAAAGCCCTTGTTATCTCATTACGGATACTCATTACAAAACTTTCGATGAGTATATGGCATGTACTAATTGGGAAAAGTATCAGGAAGGAACCGACCCACGCTGTAGTAATTGCATGATGCACTGCGGTTTTGAGCCTACGGTAGTATTGGGAGGTGGAAAGCGACTATCTGATATCATAGAGATGGCTAAATGGAGCTTCAGCTAGAAAAAGTATCAAAGTTCAGTTTGCCGTACAGAATGCAAAAGGTTGTAAAGATTTTTTGTAAAAATAACTTTTTCAGAAGTACGAGGTATGATGTATGAGGTAATAATTGTATAAATTGTTTACTTCCTACTTCATACCTCGTACTTCTGAAAAAGATTGCGATATCTACCCAGTGCAAACAACGGGAAATAGTTACGATACATATGGTATTTAATGTAGAAAACTTTTGGAAAGCCTGTTGCTGTGAATTCTATTTCATCCCAGCTTCCGTCCTCTTTTTGTCCATTTAATAAAAATTTTATACCCCTTTCTACAGCATCAGATTTTATTTCACCCGCGTGTAATAATCCCAGTATCGCCCATGCCGTCTGTGAAGGTGTACTTTTACCAATTGCCTTAAGTGATGGATCATCATACGACTTTATAGTTTCGCCCCATCCCCCATCAGAATTCTGGACACTTTTCAACCACTCAGCAGCCTTTTTAATGTACGGTTTATTCATGTCCTCTCCAACCACCAAGAGTCCTGAAAGTACTGCCCATGTGCCATAAATATAGTTTGCGCCCCAACGCCCAAACCATGAACCGTCTCTTTCTTGTTCTTTCTGGAGAAATTCTACCGCCGTTCGAATATTAGTATATGTCTTCGTAAATCCAATGCGACCTAAAAATTCCAAACATCTGCCTGTAACATCACTGGTGCTTGGATCTAATAATGCATTAAAATCTGCAAAAGGTATGTAATTTAAAATAGCCTTATTATTATTGCGGTCAAATGCACCCCATCCCCCATCATCACATTGCATGGCTTGAATCCATCTTAAACCGCGTAGAAATGTCTTTTCTTTGTGTGCGCCTTCTGGTAATGAAACTCGCTGTAATGCCATAAGCACTGCAGCGCTATCGTCCGTATCAGGATAAAACTCATTCGCATATTGGAAGTACCAGCCGCTCGGTTCTTCTACTTTACATTTCAGAGCCCAATCCCCAAAATTTCTCACCTCTTTGCTCAACAGCCATTCTCCCGCCTTTTGTAATGCCGGGTCGGTGCTTGGTACTCCTGATTCGTGAAGTGCAATAACAGTCCATGCGGTATCCCAAACAGGCGATACGCATGGCTGCATATAAAGTTTGTCAGCTTCATAAACAATAAGTTTCTCTACTTCTTTTAACTGGCTCACCAGAGCAGGATGAGTATCTGGGTAGCCAAGGCATTTCATTGCAAAGACTGAATTAATGATTCCTGGCCATATAGCCCCTAAACCACCTGATTTTTCAATATGCTCCAGCATCCATTTTTCTGCCTTCTTGAGAGCAATTTTTCTAATAAATTTAATAGGATGCTGTTCATATCGCCTGAAAATACTATCAGCATCAATAAAGAAATTATGCCAGCACCAACCAGATTGGTCTCTTTTAATACGGTAAACCACCTTATTGCGTGGCACTAAGTATAACTCTTTAAGTAAATCATCCCCCACTGGAATATGCGGCTTTTTATCAATAGCAATGGAAAGAGGAACAACGATGCACCTCGACCAGTACGACATCTCATAAATACTAAAATAAAAGCCCGGTGGAAAAAGTATCATTTCCGCGGGAACAGCAGGTACAGCTTGCCAATCAACCTGTCCAAACATTGCAAGATAAATCTTGGTAAAACAATTGGCTTTCATTATGCCACCCATATCCAGAATGCATTGCCTGGCTTTCTGCATAAAGGGTTCATCGGCAGAATATCCAGCCAACTTTAAGGCAAAATAAGCCTTTACCGAGGCGCTAATTTCACTAGGCCCCCCATGATAAATATTCCACCCACCATCAGGCAGTTGATGCTCAAGGAGCAGATTCACCGCCTTTCTTTGTTTTTCGTAATCTACCTTTCCAAGAAAATGCATCAACATTATATAGTCTGACGTTACGGTCGTATCTGCCTCCAAAATCCCCACCCAATGTCCATCAGATTGGTTTTGGCTACTAAGAATATATTGTTGTGCCTTCTTTATTGTTATATCCAATGGGTTTCCTGCTGGTGAAGAAGCATATAAACCAGTTGTAACGGGTACACTTTCATATCTTAGTCCATGTTTGGGAAGTACAGGAGATGGGTGTTTCCCATTCCCATTCCTATTAGGTTTATAAATATTTGTTTCTAAGCGTTCGAAAAAATTAAACAAGAAATTTCTCATATTGTTAGAAATCCTCAACCATATTTATACTGTAAATTTATCACAATCTTACTAAATATTAAGTAGATATTTGCCATTAGGTTAAGTAGATATTAGGTGTATCAAAATAGCAAATTTACAAGTGGATTTCAAGTAAAACTTGCCTTCTTTCTCAGCTTTTTATAATATTAGTCCAAAAATGGTTATAGATTTGTAAAAAGACAAGTATCTTTGTATTTCTTTACTCGCCAAAAATCATGAAGAGAAAAAGGTAATTTATTTTCTAATTTGTTTCTCGAGGTAATTTCTTATGGAGGCATTCTTTCTTGCATTGCTTACTGCATTTATTTGGGGATTTGTGCCATTCTTGGAAAAGCTAGGTCTCTCTTCCGTTGAGCCTTCAACCGCATACGTTGTTAGATGTACAGGCGTCGTGCTGGGAGCAATAATCACCATTTGCCTTTACAACCCGCTTCCATCTATCGGGAAGATGGGTTTTAAACCTATTTTCTTTCTTGTCCTTGCTGGTATCTTAGCAGGATTTGTAGCGCAGTTGGTATTTTACAGGGCACTCAAGACAGGTGAGATATCGAGGATCATTCCTGTTACAAGCTGTTATCCTTTATTTACATTTGTTTTGGGTTGGATTTTTCTCGGTGAGCAGATTACTCCATCTAAGTTGGTAGGTATATTACTTATCTTAGGAGGCATATTACTCCTCAAATAAATTTTATGACAGCGCTTATTTATGATGACATATTCTTAAAGCACGATACTGGATACGGACATCCGGAGAATTCAGAAAGACTTGAAAACACCATAAAGTATCTCAAAGAGAGCGGATTATGGGAAAAATTACAGGTGATGAAACCGCGTGCTGCGTCTATGGAAGAGATAGGATTGGTTCACCCACAAACCTATATCAAAGCTGTCAAACAAATAGCCGATACCGGCGGGGGTTGGCTGGATGGCGATACTGTAGTTTCTAGTGAATCTTATAATGCAGCCATTTACGCCGCAGGGGCACCATTAACGGCTATAGATTTAATTATGAAGGACGGTGGAAAAAATGCATTCTGTCTTATTCGGCCACCTGGTCACCATGCCACACCCACAAGAGGTATGGGATTTTGTCTGTTTAACAATGCAGCCATTGCAGCAAAATATGTACAATTAAAGTATAGGATGGAAAGAATCCTGATAATAGATTGGGATGTCCATCACGGAAATGGTACACAGGATGCTTTTTACAATGACCCAACTGTCTTATATTTTTCAATGCACCGATTCCCGTTTTATCCTGGTTCCGGCAGAAAAGAGGAAGACGGGCATGACAAAGGCAAGGGATTTAATATTAATATACCTCTTTCGGCAGATATAATGCCTAAAAAATATATTGAACTATTTACGGATGTTATGGAACACAGGGTAAGTCAGTTTATTCCAGAATTTATCATCATCTCAGCAGGCTTCGATACTTACAAAAAAGACCATATTGGCGGGTTAAACCTAAATATAGAAGATTTTGGAGTATTAACAGAAATTGTTATGAAATCTACTGAGAGATATTCTAACGGTAGGATTGTATCGTGCCTTGAAGGTGGTTACAATCTATCGGACCTGCCGTTATGTATAGAAGCCCACCTCAAGGCATTGCTTCAGGTATAATTAACTTTCTTATTGTGCTGTCGCTTTTATTTGATTAAACTTTTTTGTTAGTCGTGACTTTCTCCTGCTAGCAGTATTTTTGTGTAAAATTCCTTTTGTGGCACCTTGATCCAATTTTTTCATAGCTAGTCTGAGTTCTTCTTGTGCCGCCTGCACATTTCCCTCTTTTACTATACTCAAAAACTTTTTAATTTGAGTTCTTAAAGCAGTTTTATGAGATCTATTTATTAAATTATGCTTTATGTTCTGCCTGAGCCTTTTTTTTGCCGATTTCATTATTGGCATTGAATAACACTCCTTTAATTGAAAATAATACAATTATTAATTATAAACTTAAAAATTAAGAAAGTATAATTTATGCAATTTACAACCTAAAGTCAATAGCAAAACTAAAGAGGCTTGCATTTTTTGTCTTTTTTTATTATTATTTATTGAAATTATTCAAATAGAACTTGCATTAGAGAAATTAAATTATGAATATTCGCATTTACCCTGACCCTTTACTCCGTCAAAAGGCAAAACCTCTGACCGAGATTAATAAAGAAGTGCATCAAAAAGTGGAAGAAATGATAGAATTGATGTACGAAGCAAATGGTATAGGACTGGCAGCGCCACAGGTGGGATGGTCTGTCCGCCTGTTTATTATTGATGCTGATGGGGATAAGAACGAGGAAAAGGTATTTATTAACCCAACAATTATTGAAGAAACAGGAGAAGTAAATAAAGAAGAAGGTTGTTTAAGTTTTCCTGGTATTATGAGCAAAGTCATCCGGGCACAACGGATCAGGGCACATGCTTACAATCTTAAAGGACAAAAATTAGAAATAGAGGCAGAAGGTCTGGTCGCACGTGCCTGGCAGCACGAGCTAGACCATTTAAATGGAAGTCTTTTCATTGATAGAATGAACCCGGCCAATCGTGTATCCATATCACATCAATTAAAAGAATTCGAACGCTCCTATAAAGGTATCCAGATTCCTGTGTAATTAATTTTACGATGTCAAAAAAAAATTATAAACACAGGATGGTTTATTAAATAATGAATGTAGTCTTTATGGGAACTCCTGAGTTTGCAGTTCCCAGTTTAAGCTCATTGGTAACATCCACACATAAAATTGTCACTGTTATTACACAACCGGACAGACCTAGGGGTAGAGGCAAAATATCGTGTCCTTCTCCTGTCAAGGAGGTTGCTCAGAAATTGGGATTGGAAATTATACAACCAATCAATATCAACGATGAAGCGGTCGTGAGGCAACTCCAGCATCTTTCACCTGATTGTATTGTTGTTGTTGCTTTTGGACAGTTCTTGTCAAGTCCAATAATCAATCTTCCTAAATTTAAATGTATTAATATTCATGCCTCTTTGTTACCTAAATTTCGCGGGGCAGCCCCAATTAATTTGGCGATTATACGGGGAGAAACTATTACAGGTGTTACTGCCGTGGTTATGAGTGTCAAAATGGATGCCGGTGATATTGTTGCTCAAAAAACGACACCAATATCTTTAGAAGAAACTGCGGGAGATCTTGAAAAAAGACTTGCTTCTATGGGTGCGGCTTTATTGACTGAAACACTAGACTGTATAGAAACAGGAAATGCCACTTACACAAAACAAGACGAAAAAGAAGTATCCTTTGCTCCCAAATTAAAAAAGGAAGATGGATTAATTCCGTGGATGCAAGAAACTCAAAAGATTCACAACCTGATACGCGGGTTGACCCCGTCACCCGGCGCTTATACATATTACACAAAAAATGGCTCTAAAGAAAAAAAAAGAATTATAATACTAAAGACACATATTCATACTGGAACAAAAACTAAAACGGCATTTAATCCAGGCACTGTAGTCGAAACTGCTCCCTGTGGAATCCATGTAGCTACCCTGGACGGCTCTATTTGCATCACACGATTACAACTTGAGGGCAAGCGTACAATGGATGTACAGGAATATATGCATGGTCATAAGATAACGACTCAAGATATATTTACATCATAATACTTTTACCATTTATTCAAAGGTAGATACTATGGAATTTATAGATAAAAAAGTTGTTTCTATTAATAACCTTATGTTGAAGTTTCGCAAAAAGAAGTGTTCTCCAAAAAACTTGTTGATTATGTTTCCACATTGCATCCAGAATTCACAATGCAAGCAAAATGTGAAAAACGATTTGAATGAATGCAAACGTTGTGGCAAGTGTAAAATCAAAGATTTATTGGAATTTTCCGAAAAATACGGCGTTAATATCTCACTCGCTACAGGGGGACGCGTTGCGCTTCAACGAGTAATGGCTGAAGACATACTTGGAGTTATTGCTATTGCCTGTGAGAAGGAACTCAGAACAGGCCTTATGGCTGCCATGTCCAAGGCTATATTTGCAGTGCCCAACCTGAGACCTCATGGATATTGCAAGGATACTGATGTGTACCTGGATGAGGTGAGAGAGGCAATTGAGAAATTCCTCAAATAAATGCTAAGAAATTTAAAATATTAGCATAATAATATTGGTCAAGCGCAAAAGACCAATCAATATAACTTTATTCCCCCTTAACAAAGGGGGATCTAGGGGGTTGTCCTTACCTAATTTAGATCTCTCTTGCCATCATATACAGAAATTGTTGGGCATATCCAGCATACCTACCAAAATAATTTACGGCAAAATCCTGCAGTTGTTTGCTCGATACCCTCTGATTTTTGAAATAAATTTTCTGTAAAACTTTTTTGATCCATGTGTCAACAGGAAATGCCTCAGTAAAGTCTAAGGAAAACAAAAGAACACAATCTGCAACCTTATCCCCCACTCCTGGTATTTGTTTCAACGACTTCTTTGCCTCTAAATAAGGCAGTTTCTTTAAAGACTTTAAAAAAGATTCGCTAACAAGATCGTTGGCGTCCTTAATGTATTTTGCCCTAAAACCTGTCTTTGACAGCGAAATTTTTTCGTAGTCACTTAAACCACCAGGTTCAGGAAATGAGAACCATTCAAACCCATTAAACTCAATCTTTTTCCCAAAAAATCGTGCCAGTAAATCCAGATTTAACTTTATCTTTGGGATATTTGCCGCCGATGAACATATAAAAGATATCAAACATTCCCATGGGTCTTGCCTTACGATACGCAAGCCATGATATTTTTTGATTGCACGGCGAATGTGTTGATCTTTGGCGATTTGAGCCAAAATATTCCGATATGGTTCGTCAAGAGCAAAATAGTATGCCAGAAATTCTTTGTCAACGCCGTAAAACTCTAACTGACTGGCAGATAATTGACGGACTCTAAAGATGTGGTCTCTTACAACAACATAATACCAGTCTTTTATTCTTTTTACTCGAAACAATTGACCACATAGGAGTGTATACTCAAGGTTGAAGTCTTTTACGATTATTTTAGGCAAAGAGTGTCCTTTCTAAGTAAAACAAAAATCCCCCTTTTGTAAAGGGGGATTAAGGAAGATTTTTGTATTATTAAAATCTTATATGTAGCATGGCGTTTACCATAATCTGGTTATTTTTTACCTACCAGCAACGCCTGTGCTTTGGCTAGACCTTTGCCTAATTCTACGGAGTATCCTGCCTCGTATAGTCCTTTCTCAAGGGCGGCAATGGCAACAATGATGTCAAAATCGTTCATGTAACCCATGTGACCGATCCTGATAATCTTTCCTTTCAATTCATCCTGTCCGCCAGTAAAAGTCACGCCTGTTTCATCTCTTAATTTTTTGATAATCTTATCGACATCTATTCCTTTGGGTGCTTTAATCGCCGTCAGTACGTTGCTTGAATATTCCCCGGCAAAGAGTTCCAATCCGAGCGCCTTTACAGCTTCCCTTGTGGCATGGGCAAGGCGGGCATGTCTTTTCCATACACTCTCAATCCCCTCTTTCTTGATCATATCCAGAGCTACCTTCATAGCCATAACCAGTGAAACTGCTGGGGTAAAAGGAGTTGTTTTGTCCTTTAACTCCTTGCGCATTTTTCTGAAATCCCAGTAGTATCTTGGTAAATCAGTCTTGTCAACAACACCCCAGGCGCTGCTGTTAACGCATACAAAGGCAAGACCCGGTGGCATCATGCACCCCTTTTGGGATCCCGTGATTGCAACGTCAATATTCCACTCGTCCATTAATAATGGATGGACACCGATACCAGTGATGGCATCAACGACCATAAGCGCCCCATATTTCTTTGCAATGGAGGAGATGGACTTTATATCATGGACTACACCCGTAGAGGTCTCGCATTGAGTTGTAAATACAACATTTATTCCGAGCGTCTTTTTTAGAGCAGCTTCAATATCTGGTGGATTCACAGCCTTGCCGTTCTCAACATCAAGCGTAATGGTTTCAATACCAAAGCATTCGCACAACTCTGCCCAGCGTTCGCCAAATTTTCCACTAACGACTACAAGCGCCTTATTTCCCCTGGACAAAACATTCGCAACGCATGCCTCCATAGCCCCTGTTCCAGAGGACATGAGTGTAAAAACCTCTCCGGTCTTTGTCTGAAACAGGTATTTTAAATCTTCACTCATCTCATAAAAGATTTGGGAAAACTGCGGTGTCCTGTGATGGATCATTGGTTGTGCCTCAGCCAATGCAACCTCTGGCGGCACCATTGTCGGTCCCGGTGTATACAGATAATTTTTTTTCATGTTTGTACATTCCTTTCAGAGACTAGAGAGGCGAAGTCCCAGACCTATAAAAACACTCGAAACCACAGAGAAAAAACTTTTGTAAACGCTGAAAGTAGAAACAGGTAAAAGTTCGCGGATTACAAACACCTACGTCCAGATTTTTGTTTATCTGTCTTCTATTTTTCTCTGTGCCCTCTGTGGTTTGCCTTTCTACGAATTTAAAGGAAAATTTATTATATGAAAATGAGATAAAGAGTCAAGGGATAAAACAGAAGTGGATTATTTAGCCACAAAGACACCCAAACACAAAGCCTAAATTTTGAACTAAATATAGGAATATATGATATTGTGAATACGTAACGCTTATCTTCCCAACTTTACAGATTCATACATTTTATTCATTGTGGCTAAACCTGTTTTTAATTGTATAAAACGCATATTTTATTTTATACTTAAATTATGAAAACTACAAAATGGCTGGCTAAAGATTTTATTATACCCGACACCATCTCATCTATCCATGATGCCATTGAAAAGACAGGCGGAAACGAGGTGTTCATGATTGGAAGACTCAATGATGAGTATCTGGTAATGGATATTGACGTTTATGCCATGGGAAATAAAGACGCCGTGCCCGCTATCATCAAAGAGGCAAAATACGGGGACGTGATTATTCACAATCACCCGGACGGCATCCTCGACCCATCTGACGCAGACATTGAAATTGCTTCATATATGGGCGCGCTGGGGGTGGGATTCTATATTGTAGATAACAATGTAAAGTATTTATATCCCGTTGTGAAGGTGCAGAAGGAGCGAACGAGCGAGGAACTTAACTATGAAGAACTTTCTGGACAATTTTTGCCCGGTGGAAACTTTGCAAAGCACCTGTATCAGTATGAGTATCGTAAGCCGCAGGTCGAGATGCTAAAGTCAGTAGTGGATGCCTTCAACGAAGACAAAATTGCCATAATTGAGGCAGGGACAGGGACAGGGAAATCACTGGCGTATCTTGTTCCAGCCATGTTCTGGAGTGTAAAAAATCAGGAACGGGTAGTAATTTCCACCCATACGATAAACCTTCAGGAGCAGTTAATTGAGAAAGACATTCCCACGCTTAAGAAATGCTGCGGCATGGATTTCAAAAGCGTACTGGTCAAAGGCAGAAATAATTATATATGCCTCAGGAAGGTTTCCAATCTGCACTCCGAAGGCGGCGCGTTGATTGAGGAAAAGGACAGGCAGCAACTGAACGACTTGCTGGCGTGGGTTGTAAAGACGCGGGATGGGAGCAAATCAGACCTGAATTTTGTGCCTCAGGAAGATGCATGGGAAGCAATACAATCAGAGGCTGATCAATGCACACGATTAAAATGCAGTTTTTATAACAAGTGCTTTTTTTATACTGCGCGGAGAAACGCCGCAAGCGCCGATGTGCTAGTAGTAAACCACTATCTCCTGATGATTGATTTAATAGTACGCAAGGAAATGAAGGGACACGATACAGTAGCAATCTTACCTCCCTTTAAGAAAATCATCATTGACGAAGCACATCATCTGGAATCTGTAGCAACATCAAATCTGGGTTATACGATTTCCAGATTTAGGATAATAAAGCTTCTTGGAAGGCTGGTCAGCCTGAAAGATAATAAAAAGGGGCTTTTACAATACTTAAAGAGCAAGCTAAGAGACGTAACTTCAGCTCATGATAGCTCCATTGCAAAGGATATTACAGACAGGATTAATGCTGAAAT